>JAUYEQ010000523.1 GCA_030691295.1 Bacteroidota bacterium | reverse complement strand
GAACGGATTTCGTCGCGAAGCCCGTTTTTGTCCCAATCGAGGTATCCGGTTGCATATTTTTGCGGATCACAAACGGCAACGATTTGCAATTCAGGAATAGATAAAAGCGGAAGCAATTCGCGCAGGCCTTGTGTACCGGCGCCAATGTATGCCAAAGTGATTTTGTCGCTTGGAGCAACAAAACCGGTTCCGCCGAGTACGTGCCTTGGTAGAATTGTCAAAGCCATCGCGGAAGTTGCAATTCCACCGATAAATTTGCGGCGGGTGAGTTGATTTTTTCTGGAAGATACTTCTGAAGTTGGGCATGAATTGCCCGAAGGAGTTGAGTTTTGTTTCATCATTTCAGGAGAAGTTAGATTGGTTGATTATCAGAAAAAGTTACGGGAAAAGGTACTGAATTTTTCTTAGATTTAAATCGTTTAAATTAGAACAATGTATTATCCAACTATTAACCAATAAATCAATAAATCAAAAATGATGGAAAAAAATCTTTCACGTCGTATTTTTCTGCAAAGAAGTATCGTTGCCGGAATTGGACTTTCAATGATCGATCCGTTTGCAGCGCTTGCAAGCACAAAAAAATCAGGTATGAAACTGGGTTTGGTTACCTACCAGTGGGCGAAAGACTGGGATTTGCCGACACTGATTGCCAATTGTGAAAAAACGGGATTTCTGGGTGTTGAATTGCGCACAGAACATGCCCACAAAGTGGAATCAAATCTTTCGGCCATTCAACGTGCTGAAGTGAAAAAACGGTTTGACGACAGTCCGGTTACTTGTTTGGGTTACGGAGCAAATTTCGAATACCACAGTACAAATCAGTCAGCAGTCAGGAAAAATATTGATCAGACAAAGGAGTATATCCAACTTTGCAAGGATATTGGCGCAACCGGAATTAAGGTAAAACCAAATGGTTTACCGGCTGAGGTTGCAAAGGAAAAAACAATTGCGCAGATTGCTGCTTCACTGAACGAAGTTGGTAAGTTTGCCGGTAACCTCGGGCAATTGGTGAGGGTTGAAGTACACGGAGACCTGTCGCAGGAGATACCAAATATGAAAGCCATTTTTGAACAGGTGACCGAAAAGAGCGTGAAAATGTGCTGGAACTGTAACGATCAGGATTTGTTGCCACCCGGCCTGGAACCCAATTTTAATTCAGTAAAAAAATGGTTTGGCGACACTGTTCATGTTCGTGAATTAAACGTGGGCGAATATCCTTATCAGCAACTGATGAATCTGTTTACCAAAATAAATTACGACGGCTGGATTTTGCTTGAAGCCCGCACGGAGCCTGCTGACAAAATTGCCGCAATGAACGAGCAGATGGTGATTTTTAATGAAATGATTGCCAAAGCGAAAAAGGCTGAGAGAATGGGTTTTACCACAGATAGCCACAGATTTTAAAAATATTATTTGAACTCACCCCTTCGCATCTGCGATGCTTTCCCCTCTCTTTCAAAAAGAGAGGGGGACGTCCGCTCGCGGACGTGGGGGTGAGTTGGAAAAATATACGACAATAAATAGTTCTTATTACTTATGATCAGCATAAAAAAAATCCCGTCGTAACGGGATTTTTTTTATGCTTTAGGTATGTTCAGTAACAATACCTGTTTTGCTTTTTCTATTCTTATTTGAATGAAAGACCAATAGTTGAAACACCGGTTGAAAGATCAAGGAATAATCCAACGTGGTTGCTGAGGTGGTATTCTGCTCCCAAATGCAAATCAAGAAATAAAGGATTTGCAGTACGATAACCGGGATAAGTATTGTATCCACTATCCCATCTGGTGTTTACGACTGTAAATCCCAATGAACCTGCGATATAAAAATCCCAGTTAGAATTTGCATTCAATGCCTGATCCAAATAATACGAACCTTTAACACCTAGAGGCATTACTGTTTCACGATAATAGTATTTATCATTTCTGTATGATAAGAAAGTGATAAAGGGAGCCAATGTGAAGTTTTTAGCTACATCAAATTCATAGTTCAGGCTAAAAACCGGCAACGAACGCCCTACATAATTGTAATAACCGTAATACCCGCCAATACCCAAACCTGCGTTAAAGGTACCACCATAGTTTTCGCCGCCAGTTGTGCGGTTTTGAGCCGATAAATTTGTCCCAAAAATCATCATAAGGGACAGCAATGTAAATGTTAAGATTCTTGTTTTCATTATTTTTATTTTAGAGTTTGGTAATAAAATTCAATAATTGTTTACTTTTTCTTGCCTTTTCCGCCTTTTTTATCACCGCCGTGTCCTGAATTTTTTCCGACACTGCGGCTTTTATTTTGATCGTTGCGGGCTTTGGTATATTCTTTTGGACCGGAGCTTCCTTTCTGAGGCTTTTGCCCTATATTCTTTTGCGCATGGCCTTTGTATCCTTTGGCATATTTTACTTTGTGCTCCTTGAAATGTGCATAAGGAGCGTTGCCCCGATAGTCGGTCATCACAACTTTATACCCATTGTATAAATCGTAATTTCTATACCGGCTTGGCAGATAAGTACGATGTACCCATGTTCCGCCACTGTAATAGATAAACTTCGACGATGGCACATCATAATAGGCTTCCACATCGGGCAGGTAGTAATACTGTACATCTGTATATCCGGCTGGTCCCCATTGTGGTGGAGCCCCGAGATTTACATTCACTGATATTTGAGCCTGACCTGAGGTTGCAAAAAACAACAGTATTCCTACAACGAAGAATTTAATGTCTTTCATATTTACTGTAATTTCGAAAAAAAATATAACGCAAAGATGTATCCTTAAATTCTATAAAATATTACACAATTCGGGGAAAGAGTTACAACATTCACACATTCATTACCATTGTCATCCGATGAGTTCGTAATCAGGTGACATTCATCGGATGACTTTCGGGACAGAATTACTGGTATAAAAGTTTGTACAGTTCGTTCATGTCCGGTGAAAGAATGACTTCAGTTCTGCGGTTGCCTGCGCGTCCTTCAGCAGTTTCGTTGCTCTGAACCGGGAAAAACTCGCCACGTCCTGATGCAGTAATTCGGTTCGGGTCAAATCCATTGTCCTTGGTCAGAATGCGTACAATTGAGATGGCTCTGGCGGTACTTAAATCCCAGTTGTCTTTGAATTTATTGGTTTTGATTGGCACATTGTCGGTATGACCTTCAATCAGCACAGTGATGTCTTTGGTGCTTGAAAGTACCTGTGCCAGTGTTTTGAGCGCTTCTTTTCCTTTTGGGTCAACCAGATCGGAACCTGATTTGAACAGCAGTTTTTCGGCCAGTGAAACATACACGTTTCCGTCTTTAATGTAAACCGACAGTTCGTCACTTTTATATTTCATCAATGCATCGGCAATCGAATTTTTCAGGTTGTCCATTACATTTTTCTGATTCTGGATCATATTCTGAAGATCTTTTAACCGCTTGGCCTGATCGGCAATGGTCATTTTCGATTCTTTCGAAAGTGTCTTCAAATCGTTTAGAACCGAAGCATTTTCATCCTGAAGTGAGGAGGTTTCGTTTTTAAGGTTTTTTACCTGAACGTTGCAGTCTGCAAGTTGATTCTGGGTATTGTCAAGCTGGCTTTGTTTTTCGGCGTTGTCTTTTTGAAGTTTATCCACCCTTGCCTGCGAAAGCACAAGTTTTTTACTTGGCCCGCATGAGTTCAGCGACAAGCTAAGTATCAGGGTCAGGAATCCAAGAAATTGAATTGATTTTCTCATTTTGTTTTTTTTAGTATTTAATTATGTTGCAAAAATGATCACATTTCAAATATTTTGTGTTACACAACTTTTTTTTTCTTTTATATAATTCACACATTTTAATGCTTGATGCTGGCACATAACACAGTTTGTAAATAGTTGGAAATGAAGTTTTTTAATGTCTAATCAGATGGTGTAAAGGGCGATGAGTGGGTTTTTATTTACCGAAAATGGTTTTTAATGAGTAACCAAAATATTGTGTTTCAAGTAAAATGAAATGTGATTTTATAAGTAAAATTCATTGATGCGGTGAAACAAATAGGCGTATTCTGGGCCTTATTGAATGAATTGCAACCTGGAAATTAAACTTATTATGAAAACAGAACCAATATTGAACATACTTTCGCTGGAAGACTCGGATACGGATTATGAAATTATTCGTGAACAATTGATTGAAGCCGGCTTAAAAATCAATTTGTCGCGCGTTCAAACTGAAACTGAATTTGTGGCAGCCATTCGAAACAACAAATACGATTTGATATTGGCTGATTTTAGTTTGCCTCAGTTCGACGCGTTTGGGGCGCTCAGCTTATGCCGTAAAATATGCCCAAAAGTTCCGTTTATCTGTGTTTCCGGGAGAATCGGCGAAGAAACAGCCATCGAACTGATTAAAGCCGGAGCGGTGGATTATGTGTTGAAAGACCGGCTGAAAAAACTTCCATTTTCAGTCACAAGAGCGCTGGCCGAAGCAAAAGTCAAGGAAGCTTTGATACGGGCTGAAATTGTTTTGAACGAAAGTGAACAAAGTTACCGAACTCTGGCCGATTCGGGAAATACGCTGATCTGGACCACTGATACCAACAAATTTTTCAATTATTTCAACCTGGTTTGGCTCGAATATACCGGCTGGCCAATGAAACATGAACTTGATGATGCCTGGGCAAAAGTTGTTCATCCGGATGATTTGCCGCATTGTTTAAATACATACAATGAAGCATTTGATAAGCGCGAAAAGTTTAGCATGGAATACCGTATCAAGCGAAGAGACGGTGAGTACCGCTGGTTCATCGATGAAGGTTGTCCGCGTTTCGACAGCGAAGGCGAATTCATCGGATACATCGGTCACTGCATTGATAACACGGATCGTAAACTCGCCGAATTGGAATTGGTCAGGGCGAAAGAAAAAGCGGAGGAAAGCGACCACTTAAAAACTGCCTTCCTGCACAATATTTCGCACGAAATCAGGACACCGATGAATTCAATCATTGGCTTTTCAGAATTAATAAACGATCCCGATCTTTTGTCTGAAAAGCGCAATGAATATACAGGTATGATTGTGCAAAACTGCAACCAGCTACTTTCAATTATTACTGATATTGTTAGTATTGCGACCATCGAAGCGGGTCAGGAGAAAATTCTGGAAAAGGAGATGGATCTGAATGAAACCTTGAGTCAATTGTACAGGCAATTTTTGCTGAAAGTAAAAAATCAGAATTTAAGCCTGGTTTTGAGTCCGTTTAAGCCTGAAAATGAGGAAATTATTTTAACCGATAAAACAAAACTTGTACAAATTCTATCCAACCTGATTGACAATGCGTTGAAATTCACCCTTCACGGATACGTGAATTTTGGATATTCGATTGTTGGCAGCGAGATAGAATTTTTTGTGAAAGATACCGGTATTGGTATTCCTGAAGAATTGGACGAAGAAATATTTAAACGTTTCAGGCAGGTCGAAACTACCACCACCCGTCAGTTTGGCGGTTCAGGTTTGGGACTGACCATTTCAAAAGCATACACCGAACTTCTTGGGGGCCGAATGTGGTTGGACTCTCAATTGGGAAAAGGCACAACCATTTACTTTACCATCCCATATAAAAAAGTTGAGGAGATGGTTTTTCCTGAACTGAAATTAATTCAGGAGCCTGTTTTCAAAATTAACGGTACAAAAACAGTTTTAATTGCTGAAGATGAAGACACCAATTTCTTTTTGCTCGAAGAGTTGTTGTCAGGATTAAATATCAGGATCATCAGGGCATTGAATGGAGCTGAAGCTGTTGATATTTGCCGTTTAACACACAACGTCGATCTGGTGCTGATGGACATCAAAATGCCGGTTATGGATGGTTTTACCGCTACCAAATTGATAAGGGAATTTAAGTCCGATCTGCCTATCATAGCACAGACAGCATACTCTGACGAGAGAGACCGGCAAAAAGCGCTTGCCATGGGCTGCTCCGACTACATCAGCAAACCATTTAAACGTACAATGATCGTTTCGAAAATAATGGAACATTTGGGTTAAAAAAAGAGGCTGAACTCTGATGAGAACAGCCTCTTTGTATTATTGCAGCAAAACAGTATTCTGTTGCAACTTTGTGCGAATTGATTGATTTGAATTAAAATACCACAATACCCAGGTCGGTCGAAACTCCAACAACTACGGTTTTTGCTGCAATGGTAACGGGCAACAACGGTAGGGCAGGTGTTACAGTAATATTATATGTTCCTGAAGGTAGTCCTGAAATCAGAAACGCGCCGTTTGCATTGGTCACCGATGAGTATGAAATTCCGTTTGATGTGGCAGTTACCACCACATTTTCGCCGATCGGTGAAATTCTTCCTTTGATTGAACCGGTTATGGCAGAATTAATTGTTCTGATAACAGGTTTTAATTTATACGCCCCATTGCCTGTTGAAACAACAGATTGGGTTGCATCAAAATCAAGAAGGATAATGT
>JAUYEQ010000516.1 GCA_030691295.1 Bacteroidota bacterium | reverse complement strand
GAACATCTGAAACGATGGATTTTGATTTGGTATTGCTGTCGATGGGTTTCACACAGCCGGTTCACAACGGTTTGCTTGATCAGCTGGGTATTGAATACGATGCTCGTGGCAATGTGAAAGTGAATGCAAAGAAACAGACTTCCATAGAAAAAGTATTTGCATGCGGTGATATTGAAGCCGGTGCAAGCCTCGTGGTTCGTGCCATCGAAGCCGGAAAAATTGCCGCTGCAAATGTGGATGAATATCTTTGTCCGGAATAATTCTTTTAAATATTCAAAATATTTAAGGCCGTCTCAATTTAGTTTGGGGCGGCCTTTTTAATCACTTTACCTCAAATCCCCGTAAGGCAATTGCTTCTGAAATTTCTTTCAGATTGGTTTTAGTCGAATCGAACCGCACAAAGGCTGTTGAATCTTCATGGTTGGCGCTGATACTGTCGATTCCGGCAAGTAAATTAACTCCTGTGGAGATGGATGCTTCGCAATGGTCGCAGGTCATTCCATCAACTTTTAGTTTCATTTCAACCATTACCGGAGTTTTTTCCTTGTCGGCAGGCTTTTGTTTGGGCGAACATGCTGCAATCGCAATGCCGATGACTGCAATGAAAAGTAATTTCCTCATAATTTTATTCTTTTATAACCGATTTCAAAATATTTTCACTTCCGGAACCTGCATCTCCCATAACAGCAGTTGCATTGCCGCCCAGAAGAATTGAAAATAAACCGGCATTCATTCGTGCAATGTAGGTTTTTCCGTCGGCTTTTTCGTAAATGGCAACACGACAAGGCATCATTGATGAAATATGCCGGTCGTCATCGGTACCTAACACCCTGATTGCAATATCCGGTTTGCAAATTGAGAATACCTTTACTGGTTTTACTTCGTGCCCATGTTTGGCCATTGTTTGTTGCAAATCGTATTGATGAGAAAGGCTCCAATTGTTTTCTTTTACTGATTCGGTGAGGATTTCTGCTGTTTGTTCAAAATTGTATTTGCTTTCACTAACCGTGAACATCAGTTTCGAAAACGAGAAATAGACGACCAATCCCGAAATAATTATTCCTGATAAAAGTCCAACAATAAACACTTTTGCAGAATTAGAAGTTGATTTCTTCGAACGTGGTGAGTTTTTCATGGTTTTTATTTTTTGAAATGAATACTGATCACAAATTTATTTGGGCATTTGTTTTTTGCTCTAAGGCCTTTACAATCTTCCGGAAGAAAAAATACTATCAATGATCAGTACGATCATCATCAACAGGTACATAAAGTTAAGCTTCAGAAAAGATGCCCTTACAGAAATATCTTTTTTTACCATTATTCCGGAAGTAAGCGAAAACAAGAGGTAAAAAATATAAACGAGCAGTATTAACATGGTTATTGTACCTTGCAAAACGGTCAATGCAACAACAAAGGCCGTAGCGATAGTTGCCAAAATCCAGGTATAGCTCAGCCGTTTAATTTGGTTGTCGTTAAATACCGAATTCAGGCTTGGGTAACCTGCCAGAGTATATTCTTTCCCGAACATGAGCAGTAACAGCCAGAAATGTGGTATTTGTCCGATAAAAAAGAAAAGTGCAACCCAAATGATTTGCTCGTCAATTAGCGCACCTCCGCCCGCAAACCAACCGATATACGGAGGCAGCGCCCCTACGAGCGAACCCGGAACAACTGCAAAGGCAGTTAACTTTTTAAGCGGAGTGTAAATTATGTTGTACGACAACAATGTGAGAAAACTTGTGATAAAAACGATTGGCGGGAAACTTGCGAACAAAATAGCGCCACCAAAGGCAAAAAACAAAAATGCCACACAAATGGCACCTTTCACACTTATTTTTCCTGAAGGGATAGGTCTGTTTTTGGTTCTTGGCATCAAGGCATCCGTTTTGTATTCCTGAATGTGATTAATCGCGCCCGAACTGCACGACATTAGAAATACTCCTGACATCAGCATCCACACTTCACTGCCAAATGAGCCTGTTTTCATGGTAAAACCTACAAGAGCAGATAAAGCAATGGGCAAAGATATACGCACTTTGCCCAGCTCAGCTATAATTTTTATCCAGGTCAACATAAATAGTTAATTTACAATTTTGTTATTGACTATTTACAATTGAATTTGGTGAAATGGTAAATTGTAAATGGTTAAATGGTAAATCATTTTAAGGTTTTCAGGTACTCGGTAATTTGAACGATATCGTCGTCGGAAAGCTGGCCTTCATAGGGCATCATTAAACCTTTGTTGAATCCTTTTACCACATCAGCATTTGGGTCATATATTGATCGTTTGATGTATTCGTCATCAACGTTAACTACACGTTCTTTTCCACCGGTTATTACTGTAACATCATGACCGTAAACTCCTTTGAATGATGGGCCAATCAATTTTGATCCGTCAATAGTGTGACAGGCGAAACAACCAATGTTTTGCATGATACGTTTTCCGTTGGCAGCCGGTGAATCAGTTATTGCTGCAACTTGTTGGGTGGTATCAACATACCAGGAATTAAATTGCTGTTCGGGCATTACTTTTACGGTATTAATCATGTAGGAGTGGTTTAGTCCGCAGTATTCAGTACAAAACAAGTCGTAAAGTCCTTCACGTTGCGCTATAAACCATACCATTTTTTCTCTGCCCGGAACTACATCTTCCTTTACGCGGAAAGAGGGAATGTATAAACTATGTATCACATCGAGCGAAACCAGGTTGAGTTTAACCGCTTTGTCCATTGGAACAAAAAGCGTATCTGTTCTTTTTCCGTTTTCGTACTCGAAGGTGAAATTCCACATCCTAGCGGTAACTTTAATGTTAAAACTATCATCCGGCGCTTTTTTCATTGGCGCCCAACCTGCCCAACCGTAATAGAACATTACCAAAACCAGAATCGTTGGAATGATCGTCCAGATAATTTCCAGCTTAGTACTTCCTTTGATCTGTGTAGCTACCGGGTTTTTATGCTTGTTGTATTTGAAAACAAAATACAACATTGTAAAAGTCAATCCGATCAGAAAGACAAAGGATATGCCCATGATTATTACAAAGGACTTATCGACCCCTGCCACAAAGTTGGACGCATTTGTAGTATTAAATAAGATATACATAAGCTTTTATCTGAAATAGTAATCTAAAAATGTGATAAAAATTACAGCAAAAAACAACAGGACGACAAAACCAACCATGAAACGCAACAATGGTTGATCGAACTTCAGGTGCATGAACCAGGTTAAAACCAATACGGATTTGACGGTGGCAAAAATCATTGCCCCCAATACGGAATAAGCGCCAAGGTTTATTTTTGTAATCCCTATCGACATGAACGTCATGACAACCAGTGCAATCAGAATATAGACGTAAACCCTGTAAGGAACTATATGATGTTTTTCAGTTTCCATTTGAAAAGTATTTCTTAATGAATTAAATAGAACAACGGGAAAAGGAATATCCAGATCAGATCGACAAGATGCCAATACAAACCGGCATTTTCGAGCAACAAAGGCCGATCGGCGTTTACTGTTCCTTTTTGAATCTTGTTCAGTGCCACTATAATAATCACAAGCCCAACAACAATGTGAAGTGCATGAAGTCCGGTCATTACGAAATACAGACCGAAGAACAGAATTTCACCCTTCCCCAAGTCATTTAATAAATGTTCAGATCCCGGCCAGATCCCGTGGTCAAATTTAACGCCCCATTCAAAATATTTGTTGATCAGGAAAATGACCGCCAGAAGGATGGTGATTTCGAGCAACAGCACTGTCAAGCCTTTGTTTTTTTTCTGAAGCGAGGAAGTTGACATGGCGATGGTCATACTGCTCACCAGAAGAATAATGGTATTGATTGCCCCGATTGTAATGTTTAGTTCATGACCGGCCATTTGAAAGGCTTCGGGGTTCAGATACCGGTATACAGCGTAAACGATGAAAAGACCGCCAAAAAGGAGCAGTTCGGTAAATATAAAAAGCCACATTCCCATTTTTGATGCTTCCGGATCGTAATGGGGATCAGAATGTTGTGCTACATGTTCCATAAAGTGATATCAAAGTTTAGTATTCGTAAGGTCCGTCTTTTTCTCCATAAACAGGTATTTCATCGAAATTTTCCAAAGGAGGTGGCGAAGGCACCGTCCATTCAAGTGTTTTACTGTTCCATGGGTTCATTTCAGCAATTGGTCCGTTTTTTGCCGA
>JAUYEQ010000512.1 GCA_030691295.1 Bacteroidota bacterium | reverse complement strand
CCACGGGTTCCGAAACCACTGTCGGCAATGTTGAACTGGTGGCGGTATCCCCAGGGATCGCCCTGAGCTACTTCAGGTCCTTCGTAATCCATATTCCGGCTGCGAAGACTACTTTTTATAAACAGCGCAATCGGGCTGTCTTTCACAAAGGTAGTCAGCACTTTAACAGGAAGACCAAGTGATGAGGAAATGTTTGCCACGTTAGTTTCGGCGCTGGTGGCCTGCATTTCAAACAGGTTGCTGCTGTGAACCGGTTGTCCGTTAACCGGAGTAATGCGAACACCCATGCTGGTTGGAACCAACAAGGAATATTTACAGTCTTTTTTTAATTCCATAATCTAAATTTTAATAGCCCCCTAAATCCCCCGAAGGGGGACTTTTGGATGCATTTATTTACAATATTATCTTTTTTTGTTACAATAACTTTGAACTCCGCTTTCTTGTTCCCCTCCTTCGGAGGGGTTAGGGGAGGCTTCGGGCTTTCCTTTAAACTCCTCCAAAAGCGCTGTATCCGCCGTCAACCGGGATAACGATTCCGGTAACGAAAGACGAAACATCAGAAAGCAGGAATAACAAAGCGCCGTTTAAATCCTGCGGATCGCCAAATTTGCCCATTGGTGTGTTATTTACGATTTTTTGTCCTCGGGCAGAGAAGCCACCGGTTTTTTCGTCCATCACCAAAAAGCGGTTTTGGTTAGTAATGAAAAATCCGGGAGCAATTGCATTAACGCGAATGCCAACTTTTGCAAGGTGAACGGCCAGCCATTCAGTAAAATTGTTGATGGATGCTTTGGCGGCTGAATAAGCTGGAATTTTGGTTAATGGTTTGTACGAATTCATTGAAGATATGTTCAGTACCACTCCTTTTTTTGCTTTCAGCATATCGAGCGTAAAAACCATAGTAGGAAGCAATGTTCCCTTGAAGTTTAATGCAAATACTTTGTCGAATCCGTCCATTTCCAGTCCGTAAAAAGTATCCTCCAGATGATTGATGCTGTCGTCGTCCATTTGCTCCACTTTGGTAGTAGCGGTTGGGTGATTACCTCCGGCGCCATTAATCAGTATTTCGATCGGGCCTAATTTCTCGTTGATTTCCTCTTTTGCTTTTTGCAGCGAAGCTTTGTCCAATACATTGGCTTCAACGCCAATAATGGTAGCTCCTGATTCTGCGCTAACTTCTGCTGCCACTTTGTCGGCCACTTCTTTGTTGATGTCGGCAATAGCAATTTTAACACCGACCGAAGCCAGCGCTTTTACCATTTCAACACCCAAAACTCCTGCGCCACCTGTTATGACGCACACTTTTCCACTTAAATCTTCAAAACTTATTGGTTTCATTTTCTTATCGTTTAGTTATTTATAATAGTCCAGATTTTCTTTGGTAATAATATCTATTGAAGTGTAGTTTTCGTTGTTTACCTCTTTTTTCAGAACCAAATGTTCAAAAAGAGTTATAATAGCTTTGTATCCTTGCTCTTCAGGTCGCTGGCAAATCAGGAAATCAACAATCCCTTTCTTCAGGAAATTGATGTTTTCGTTGATTAAGTCATGCCCAATTACACGAATTCCTGAAATATTGGTTTCTTCAATTAATCGGGCCAGGTAATAAACCTGCGAATTGGTAACAAAAATGCCCTTGACTTCGGGATTAGATTTTAATTGATCTGTTATTTGATTTTGACAGGCAATGTCGTTTGGGTCAGATATTTCAAGAGTGATCAGTTTCTTTTTTCCTGAAGTGAGATTTGTATTGAAATATTCATAAAACCCTTTCTCTCTTTGCACCAGATGGTTCATGTTGTCTCTTTCTTTGGCAAAATGCAGAACCAATATGGATGAATTTTCAGGAACGGAAAAATCAAGCAATTTGGCAGCCAAAGTTCCCGATTGAAAAGAATTCTGTCCGATGTAACTTAATTTATCACTGTCTTTAATGTTCGAATCAATAAATACATAAGGAATGGCACGCTTTTTTAGTTCTGAAATAAATTCCATCGATTCGCGTGAAAAGAATGGCGCCAGAACTACGCCTTCAGGATTGCTTTCAATAATTTTCCCCGCTTCGGTATTGAAAGTATTTGCATCAGATTGTTTGAAGAGGTGAATGTTTATATTGATTCCATATTGCTGAATTTCCTGAAATGCCCTCCGAACGCCAACCATCGGTTTATTCCAGTATGATTCCGGCGAAATTGGTTCGGGAAGAAGCAATGCAAACGAGAATGTTTTTTTTGATGCCAGCGTACTTGCCATTAAATTTGGCTGATATTCCATTTCATCAATAATCCTTAATATGCGATCGCGTGTGGCATTTGAAACTTCGCCCCGATTGTGAATTACACGGTCAACTGTTCCAATTGAAACATTTGCCTTTTGTGCAATATCTTTGATTCGTGTGCGGTTAATTGCTTTAATAATATTCAATTTTAAAGTGAAAAATATTTGGCAGCAACAAAACTAAATAAATTTTGCTTTTTGTCGTGTACGAACACGGAAAAAGTATTGTATAACATTTTTGTACGATTTTAGGTTTTTGAAGTTGCAGGATAAATTTTTAGTTTCTATTTTCGTGTCCGTACACGGAGTGTTTTTCGTTTTATGTATGTATCAGTAAATTAATACAATATGCAATTAGGAAAATTTAGTTTGGGAATTGGTGACCGGTTTTCGCACCAGGGTGTAGCGCAGTTGAGGGCAATTGCAAAGGCCAATCAAACCGGGTTGGACATTAGTCCTGTTTGGAACAAGTCGAACCGCGAGCATATCTATGTTCATTCGCATCCGGCAGATGTTCGTAAAGAGGCCGATGCCGCTGTTGCCGC
>JAUYEQ010000507.1 GCA_030691295.1 Bacteroidota bacterium | reverse complement strand
CCGGCAACGGGTAGGTTCCTTCCTGCTCGATGGGGTTTTGGGTTGCCATTACCAAAAATGGCTCCTGAAGTTTGTAGGTGTTTTCGCCAATTGTAACCTGGCGTTCCTGCATTGCTTCGAGTAGTGCCGATTGCACTTTTGCGGGAGCCCGGTTAATTTCGTCGGCCAGAATGAAATTGGTGAAAATCGGCCCTTTTTTAACGATGAATTCCTCTTTTTTCTGACTGTAAATCATGGTGCCCAAAAGGTCGGCAGGCAAAAGGTCGGGCGTAAACTGGATGCGTGAAAATTTGGCATCTATACTTGTTGCAAGTGTGTTGATTGCCAGTGTTTTTGCCAATCCAGGAACCCCTTCCAGTAAAATATGGCCACCCGACAGAAGTCCCACCAAAAGGCTTTCAATCAAATGTTTTTGCCCAACAATCACTTTGTTCATCTCCATGCTGATGATGTCAACAAAGGAACTCTCCCTTTGAATTCTTTCGTTTAATTCGCGAATATCAACTTCCTGATTCATATTTTTTAAGATAAGTAATTTTAAATGTTTGTTTTTTTGAGAACACGAAAATAAGCTATCCGTAGATGAAAAAGGATAAATTTTCGTTAAATTTTGTTAAGCTATTCCGGCTCAAAATGGCCGTGAAATTAATAAAAACGGCGATCTTTAACAGAATATGCCTGTACTTTTTTATTTTTGCCAAAAATCAATCCATTGACACAAAGGTATTTTATAGAACTGGCCTATAAAGGCACTCATTTTCACGGTTGGCAGGTTCAGCCCAATGCGGCAACTGTTCAGGAATGTCTGGAAAAAGCGCTGAGCACCATTACCCGCGAAACAGTTGCGGTAACCGGGGCGGGCAGGACTGACACCGGCGTACATGCCAGTTATTTCGTTGCGCATTTCAATTCTTCAAAACTTAATTTAGATCATCCTGATTTTACACACAAGCTGAACAGCTTTTTGAACGAAGATGTGTCAGTTTTTAGTGTCTGCAAGGTTGGCGAAGAGGCCCACGCCCGTTTTGATGCAGTTTCAAGAACCTACCAATACCATTTGAATTTGCAGAAAGATCCTTTTACGATCGAAACTTCGTGGTATTTTTTTCGGCAGCCTGATTTGGCAAAAATGAACGGGGCTTGTGAGATTCTATTCGACTATATCGATTTTACCAGTTTCAGTAAACTGCATACCGATGTAAAAACCAACAATTGTAAAATCATTCAGGCTGAATGGACACAGCAAGGCAGCCATTTGGTTTTTACAGTGAAAGCCGACCGTTTTCTACGAAATATGGTACGTGCCATGGTTGGTACCCTGCTCGAAGTTGGGATTGGAAAAATGAACCTTGACGCCTTTCGTTCAGTGCTTGAACAAAAAAATCGCGGTGCGGCCGGATTGTCCGTTCCGGCTCATGGGTTGTTTTTGACGGATATTGAATATCCCGATTCAATTTTTATACGGCCTAAATAGATACATTTTAACTGTACCCTTATATGTTTTCGTTTTTAATGTAAGATAATATGTGCCTGATTGATAATTGCGAAAATTCCAATTGATCTTGTGATTTCCCGCTGTCATGTATTGACTAAGAACTGTTTCGATTTTTTGGCCTGAAGAATTATATATTTCTATGGCAACATGGGTGTTTTCTGCTAAATCATATTCAATCCAGGTATAAGCATCGAAAGGATTCGGGTAATTCTGGTGAAGTTTATTTTACAGCGGAATTTTTTCAACATTCATTTTTGTATTAGATTTCCAATTCAAAACAACAGTATCTTGCTTTATCTCATCTTTTGAAACTGTTGAAGAAATAACGCTCTTTTTCAGGCTATTTCCATCAATTACTTCTACCCAGGCAATATCTAAGTTTGGATAACCACTTGGTGAGGCCCCCGAAACTATTGCTAAACGAGGATTATTCAAGGATCGGACTACATTTCCCATTAAAGTCCAGTTTATATTATTAAGCGAATAATAGGAAGTAATAGTTTCTGTTGCAGGATCCCGATCGAAACGAAAATATAGATTGGAGGTGGAACTCTCAACTATTGTATTCGACGATGGAGAGCCCCCAATTTCATTTACAAACGTTACGCGATTAGTACCATTGAATACGCGGGTTATGTATAGGTAGTTATTGTCATCCTGATAAACTGCCAGTCCAGCCTGCTGAGTATTCTTTGTTGGTGCAAAAGAAGAAATTTTTAACCTGACACTTGTCCAACCGGAAGGTAAATCACGAAATAGGGTGTTACGTGTGTTATTGTATCCCGCCCATAAATCCCCTACATCAACAGGTATTCGTAATACTCCGGGATGTGTTTGCTGATCGTAAGATACCACGGCACCACTCATTTGTTCGGTGTTCCTTGAACCACCTGAAGGTGTTACTGCTATAAAATCCCAACCACCTGCCAATAAACTATTTCGGTCAGGATAAGTGAAATCATAATGAGACAGATTTTTGGGAATCACTGTTAGATTAACTGTTACTGTCATTGGAGAATTGGACGCTTCCGTTGATGTTATCGTGATGGTCTTAGTGTAATTTCCTGCAGCCAATTCTGTGCTATTTACTGATACAGGCAAGGTGCCATTGCCTGTGCCGGTATTTGGATCTACAATAAGCCAGGCTGGTTGACTATTATTATCTACAGTTGCACTCCAGCTAAAGTATTCCGGAACGTTTGCTGTAATATTCAGAAATTGATTTGTAGGATTTACACCCTCCAAAGTGTTAAAATTTATAGTATTTGTATCAAGAGACAGTAATATTATTGGTTTATCTGAATATTTAATTTCAACCTTTTTAGTAATATTTGGCTCCAATCTTATATTTGTAAGTAAAAATTTGTTTCCGTTTATTACTCTTGTCTGATATGGATTAATAATATCATCAATTAATGTATTTTCGATGGCTTTGTTGTCATCGATATCAATTTGCATTGTTGTCAAATCATTCGGGCCAAAAGCCTCTTCAAAATTCATTGCTGATGATGACGGAATCGCCAATCTTGAGACTCTGAAAATTATCTTATCAGTATTTTCATTGAAATTGGTTAAAATTAATCTGTCCCGCTGTAAAATATATTTTATTACGGTTCCGATGGGTGCAACCCAAATATTTTTTGAATGTGCATAATCAATCGCGCCATCGTCATTGGTTACGGTATGTAAAACTAAATTAAACCATTTGTGTTGGATTATAGCTGCATCTACTATTGTTTTGAAATCAGAAGGCGGATAAGGAGTATGCTCATGTGAATTAAAACTTTTTAAATTCATAAAGTTATCTGGAGTTGCATCTTCCAGTTGGTTGATATTATAACCGCGAGCGCTTAAAAAATATTCAGAAGCAATTGCCTGTTCCCGATAATTTGTATAGCCACAAGGCCATATAAGCGAAATGATATCTTTGCATGGTTGTGGAGTATTTGCACATATACCTGAAATATTTGGTATGATTTCCTGGTATCTCAGATTGTCATCAAAGACGATTCGGCAAGGGTGATTAACTAAATGTGAACCCAACTCCATTCCGGCATTATAGTAATTTGTGTAAAAGGTTGGAGGAATAGTGCCGTTTGACACGTATGTGCCTTTAAACCCATTCCTTTGTAACGCATCAAATCCGGATGGTTGTCCATCGTCCACAGATACACTCATTGAACCCTCCAGGCCGTCTTTCCAGGTAGTTATTTTAACAGGTACATCTGGATTAATGATTAAAGTGACAGGAATAACAATAGGATCCGCGGTTGATTGAGATGAATTTATGGTGATATTTCCATTGTGGATTCCTGATGACAATCCGTCAGTATTCACTCCAACCTTTAAAATACTTTCGGTCTCTCCATTTTGTAAATTTGATGTTATCCAGGAAACATCAGATGATTGGCTCCAACTGATTTTTTTGCCAAATGCTGTAAAAATATTAATTGATTTAATGTCATTTGATTGATTTCCCAGTACGGAATTGAAAACAATTGCATTGGGATAGGCACGAAGTTCATCGGTTATTGGGATTGATGTCCAGGTTACTTCTGCCCATGCAATATCTGCATCAGGAAAACCATCTGGTGAAGCACCAACCACGATCGCTAAACGTGGATTATTCATTGGTTGACCTATACTTCCCATTCTGTTCCAGTTTATACCATCCAAAGAATAATAGGAAGTAATAGTTTCTGTGATTGGATCTCGATCTAACCGAAAATGTATGTTTGAACTCGTACTTTCGCTAACTGTAATCAAGTTTTTCGCATTACTGCCAACTTCACTTACGAATGTTATTCTGTTTCCACCTTCAAATATCCTGGTTATTTGAACATAGTTATTATCATCCTGATATACTGCAAGGCCAGCCTGCTGATAATTCTTAATCGGAGCAAACGAGGCAATCTTTAGACTGACACTCGTCCACCCTGAAGGTAGATCACGAAATAGAGTGTTACGTGTATTATTGTATCCTGCCCATAAATCACCAACATCAACAGGTATTCGCAATACTCCCGGATGAGCCTGCTGATCGTAAGATACAACGGCACCACTTGTTTGTTCAGTATTCCTAGAACCACCTGAAGGTGTTACTGCTGTGAAATTCCAACCATCTGCAAATAAACTATTTCGGTCAGGATAGGTAAAATCATAATGTAGAGTTGTGGTTACCGTAACGGTGATTGGCGTACCCAGGCTCTGGGCTGCACAGCCGTTAGCATCGGTCACCGAAGTCAGTGCGTAGGTATATATTCCTGAAGACAGTATCCCGGTGGAGATATTTGCCTCGGCCAGATAGTTTGCAATTGGCGTTTGAGCAACTCCGTTGATGGCATAGTTTACCGTAAACGGAGAGGTTCCACCTGCGATAGCAACATTAAAATCTGCGGAAGTATTGTTTTCTATTGAAATGTCATCGTGCAGCTGGGCTGTGGCAATCTCAGGAAAAATAGTTATGAGCACCGTATTGCTCTGAACCGGAACATAGGTTCCACTAATTACAGTCCTCCGGAAATAGGTGCTTGTCGAAATGGGCGCTGGAGAATACCCCGAAAGCGTTGCCCCGGCGATATCTGTCCAGGTAATGTTATCCG
>JAUYEQ010000469.1 GCA_030691295.1 Bacteroidota bacterium | reverse complement strand
CCTAAATCGCATGGTTCCTGCAATTGAGCGGGAGTTAAAAGAAGCAAAAATTCGCGTACAAAGTAAATTGGCTGAAGCTGCGTTGAAAGAAAGTGAAATTCGTTTCAGGGTGCTTGCAGAATCGGCTCCGGTCGGCATTTTTACAACTGATGCACACGGCTCAACAGAATACGTGAACCCACGTTGGAGCGAAATATCCAAATTGAGTTTTGGGGAAGCTTTGAAAGATGGATGGCTGAATGCTGTTCATCCTGAAGACAGGGAAAAACTGGCTCTTAACTGGCAACAATCTACACTCAATAATACCGAATCAAAAGCTGAGTACCGTTTTGTACACCCTGACGGAACTGAGGCCTGGGTAATTGGCAATGCTGTTCCTCAGGAAGATAAAAATGGCAATCTCATTGGTTATATTGGCACTATCACCGATATCACCGGGCGTAAAAAAATGGAAGCTGAACTGATTATTGCAAAGGAAAATGCAGAAGAAAGCGACCGGCTTAAAACAGCGTTTCTACAAAATATCTCGCATGAAATCAGGACACCTTTGAATTCAATCGTTGGATTTTCCAGAATAATTGCCGATACAGAATTATCTGCCGAAACATTTGATAATTATGCAACTATCATCGAAAATAGCAGCACTCATCTGATGTCAATTATCGACGATATAATACAAATAGCCACCATTGAGGCAGGTCAGGAAAAAATTCATGAAGCTGAAATAAATATAAATTCCCTTTGCACACTAATGTACGATCGGTTTGCTACAAACGCCCGGATTCAAAATATTTCATTGTTATGCAATACAGTTCTAGGTGAAGATGAAGCTTATATATTAACTGATGACTCCAAATTAACTCAGGTGCTAAATAATCTTATCAGAAATGCGCTGAAGTTTACGAAACATGGTTTTGTTTCATTTGGTTATCAGGTTGTTGGATCTGCTCTGGAATTTTTCGTTGAAGATACCGGCATTGGTATCGCTCCTGAAATGCATGAAAAGATATTTAAGAGTTTTCAGCAGGTTGAAAGTACTGCAACCCGAAATTTTGGTGGTTCTGGTCTGGGATTAGCCATCTCAAAATCGAACGTGGAATTACTTGGCGGTCGTATTTGG
>JAUYEQ010000499.1 GCA_030691295.1 Bacteroidota bacterium | reverse complement strand
TAGTTGATTTTATTTTTTTTGATTGAGATTTTTTTTGATTTCTGAATGGTAACCCATTTTTCAGCGGATAAAAATAGTTACCATTCAGGAAGGTAGCACTTCGTTGACATGCATTTACGTGTTTCACGTAAGGATAAAAAGAAAGGAAAAATGTTATCGGAGTTTGCTGATAATCGGGTTGAAAGCTTTTGAGAAAACCATTACCCTGTCGCCAATTTTTAAGTTGTCAAGGTCATTTTCGAAGGCAATGACTTTGATGATTTGGTTGTTTCCTGAAATAACTGTCACCACATAAATGGTGTCCTGTTTTTCGATGCGTGCAATTTGCCCGGTAATCTGCACTTTTCCGCTGATGCTGTTGTCCAAAAACACATCTTCAGGTTTACCGGTCCGGGTAATTGTGCCGTTTTCGATGCAAAGCACCTGGGAGGCCAGTCGAAATACCTCATTTAAATCGTGACTGATCATGATGGTAGTCACTCCCAGCAATTGATGCGCCTGTGCAATTTCATCCTGAAGTGTGGCGCGCATTTCAGCATCAAGCGCCGAAAGTGGTTCATCAAGCAATAAGAGTTGTGGTTTTCGGGCGAGAGCACGGGCCAACGCAACCCGTTGTTTTTGTCCTCCGGATAGGCCATGGGGTTTTCGTTTTCGGAATTCAGACAAACCAAACATTTCCAGTAATTCATTTAACGCTGACTGTTTTTTTTCGGGCTGGGCAAACTGAATGTTTTGTTCCACCGTCATGTTCGGAAACAGGGCATAATCCTGAAACATCAGGCTGATGTTGCGTTGCTGAGGCACAATATTGATCTGTTTTGCCGAATCGAACCAAACTGTATTTCCAAACCGGATCAATCCATTATCAGGAATTGTTAATCCGGCCAGAATTCTCAGCAGCGTTGTTTTTCCTGCACCCGACTCACCAAACAAGGCAATCAGTTCGCCAGCCGGAATAGTTGTCTGAATGACCAGATTCATCGGACCATTTGCAGTCAGCATCCGCTTTTCAACATCAATATAGATTACATCATTCGCCATGTGTCGTATTTTTTATTGACGCTGTAAATGGTGGTGAGCAAAACCAGCGAAATCAGGAATAAAATCAGTGCATATTGGTTGGCAGCTTCAAAATTGAGCGCCTGTACTTCGTCGTAAATGGCGATGGACGCCACGCGGGTTTCACCGGGCATGTTTCCGCCCACCATCAGTACAATTCCGAATTCGCCGATGCTGTGTGCAAAAGTGAGGGCTACAGCTGTAATAACCGATGGTTTGATATTGGGAAGCAACACCCTGAAAAATGTAATCATCTTTGATTTTCCGAGCGTGTAGGATGCTTCGCGCAAACTGTCAGGCAAAGCGCGCAAACCGTTGTGCAGCGGCTGAACCATAAATGGCAGACTGAAAATGACCGATGCGATTAGAATTCCTTCGAAAGAAAATGCCAGACGAACATCAAATGCGCGGCCAAGCCAATCGCCAAACCAGTTGCGCGGGCTGTAAATTACCAGCATGTAATAGCCAATTACCGAAGGAGGTAAAACCATTGGCATACTTACCAAAGCTTCAATCAGCGGTTTTATCCTGACCTTGGTATAGGCCAGCCAATATGCAAATGGCAGCCCAATCAGTACTAAAATGATTGTAGTCGAAACCGCCAGTTTCAGCGTGAGCCAAAGTGTTTGTGCAAATTGTGGATCCATTATTTGAATGATTGTTTACTGAGACTGAAAACTGAGACTTTTTACTTCCTCATCAGCGAAACCTCGTTTGCTTTTACCAGCGCTTCCACTTCATCGCCAATTTTCAGGTCGAGCGAATCGACCGAGCGGGTGGTGATGGCCGAAGTAATGGTGTATTTCTGAAATTGCAGGCTGATTTTACTCAGCAATTCACCACGATCAATGTGCTGAACCATGCATTTCATCCTGTTCCGCATACTAATTATTCCTGAAAGGTTTTTTGCCAGCGATACTTCGGTTTCTTTAAACACAAGGTCTATCGAATTTCCTTCCTGAAGCCATTCCGGTCGG
>JAUYEQ010000497.1 GCA_030691295.1 Bacteroidota bacterium | reverse complement strand
GAAAGGCAGGAAGTCAGGAGTCCGAAGACGGGAGAACGGAGAACGGAAGAGGGGGCGACAAGGAGACAAGGAGATGCGGAGACAATTCCATTTATCCTTCCATCATAACGCTTACTTTTTCAATCTGCCCACCCATTGGAGGGTTCATTTTCGAGACTTTAACCACAACCTTTTGAACCTCCGAAAATTCAGCTTTAATCCGACTAATAATACGCTGGCAAACGTGTTCGAGTAAATCAGAAGGAACAGACATCTCTTCCTTTACGGCCAGGTAGGCTTTCTGATAATCGAGCGTATCTTCCAAACGGTCAGTTTGTCCGGCTTTGCTGAGGTCGGCTTCAATTTTCAGATTTACCAAAAACCTGTTTCCAGCAATTTTTTCTACTTCAAAATGCCCGTGAAAAGCATAAAATTCCATTCCTTCAATTTCTATCAATACCATAATATATTTACAATTGAACTATTTACAATTTACTATTTTGTGCCATTCCTAGCCTTTACAGATCTTCCGTCTTCGAACTCCTGACTTCGGACTTTGGACTTCCGTCTTCTCCTGCAAAATTAATTTTAATGTTGCGGAATTCAATTTTAAAACACCTTATTATCTGTTAGCTGAAATCATTTTATACTTTTGTCGTTAATGCCAAAAAGAAAAGACTTTTAAACTGAATACAATGAGCGAACATGTAGTTGAGAATGACAATGCGGTGAAATCGAATAATTTTATTCACCAGATTGTTGAAGAAGAGATTAGTGCAGGTAAAAACAATGGTCGTGTGCATACCCGGTTTCCCCCTGAACCCAACGGATACCTGCACATTGGTCATGCAAAATCAATTTGCCTGAATTTTGGAACCGCTCAGAAATACAACGGTCTAACCAATTTGCGCTTCGACGATACCAACCCTTCGAAAGAAGAAACCGAATACGTGGATTCCATCAAGGAAGATGTTCGTTGGCTGGGATTTAACTGGAACAACAGCGAACTTTACGCCTCCGATTATTTCGACCGGCTTTTTGATTTTGCCGTTAAACTTATTCAGGAAGAAAAAGCGTACATCGATGATCAGGATGCCGAAACCATCAGCACCCAGAAAGGAACGCCAACCCGTCCGGGTACCGAAAGTCCTTTCAGGAACCGCCCGGTTGAAGAAAACCTCGACTTATTTTTACGCATGAAAGCCGGAGAATTCGACGAAGGCGTGCGGGTGCTGCGTGCCAAAATTGACATGACTTCGCCCAACATGCACATGCGCGATCCGATCATTTACCGGGTGATGAAAACACCGCATCACCGCACAGGCGACAAATGGTGCATTTACCCGATGTACGATTTTGCCCACGGACAATGCGATTACTGGGAAGGAATTACCCATTCAATTTGTACCCTCGAATTCGAAGTTCACCGACCGCTGTACGACTGGTTTATCGATCAATTGAAAGATTCGGATTACCGTCCGCGACAAATCGAGTTTTCGCGGCTGAACCTCAACTATACCGTAATGAGCAAGCGAAAATTGCTCGAACTGGTGAAAGACAACCATGTTACCGGCTGGGACGATCCGCGCATGCCCACCATTTGCGGGTTGCGCCGCCGTGGTTATACTCCCGGATCGCTCCGGAATTTCGCAGAACGCATCGGAGTTACCAAAACCGACGGAATTACTGATGTTGCCCTTTTGGAACATTCTGTTCGCGAAGACCTGAACAAACGTGCGCAACGTGTGATGGGCGTGCTGAATCCGCTGAAAGTGGTAATTACCAATTGTCCGGAAGGAGTGGTTGACCAGATGGAAGCCATTAACAATCCTGAAGATGCTTCGATGGGAACACGACTGGTACCGTTTACCCGCGAATTGTACATCGAGCGCGAAGACTTTATGGAAGAGCCACCGAAGAAATTTTACCGCTTGTCACCAGGGACAGAAGTCCGCCTTCGTTACGCATATTTTATTACCTGCACCGGCATGGTGAAAGATGCCAATGGCGAAATCACTGAAATACATTGCACCTACGATCCAGCTTCGCGCGGAGGAAATTCGCCTGACGGACGAAAAGTAAAATCGACCATTCACTGGGTTTCAGCCACCGAAAACATAGAAGCCGAAGTTCGTTTGTACGATCGTTTGTTCACCAACGAAGAACCGGACGGACACAAAGACATTGACTTTAAGGAATTCATGAACCACGACTCGTTGCAGGTTTTGCCAAAATGCTACATCGAACCATTCGTGAAAGATGCCAAAGTGCTCGATCATTTCCAGTTCGAACGGCTGGGTTACTTTAATATTGATTCGGATTCAACTCCTGAAAAGTTGGTTTTCAACCGAACAGTTCAGTTAAAAGATACCTGGGCCAAAGTTCAGTGTAAATAAAAAAGTAGAGACGCGATTTATCGCGACTCAGACTCGATAAATCGCGCCTATTACGATTGTGAAAGGAAAAATACAGAAAGGGTGGAATGAAAATTCTGCCTTTTTTTTATTTTGAAAACTTTAATACCCCAATCTCTTATCTCAGACATCCAATAATATCGCAGATTAAAGCGCGACTGTTTTGTAAACCAGCCTTAAATTGGTGAGTGGAAAAGGGGTTTCCGTCTGGTTTAAAAAGGCACATAATTCTTTCACTGCCTGATTTGCTCTGGGTGTTGAG
>JAUYEQ010000485.1 GCA_030691295.1 Bacteroidota bacterium | reverse complement strand
TGGACGAAGCGCATGGAATGGGGATTTCAGTAATTATCGATTTGGTCCATTCACATGCCGTGAAAAATGAAGTGGAAGGATTGGGCAAATACGATGGAACCCGCTGGCAATTTTTTCATGAAGGTGCCAAAGGAGAACATCCTGCCTGGGATTCGTATTGTTTTAACTACGGAAAACCTGAAGTTATTCATTTTTTGCTTTCAAATATTCGTTATTGGCTGGAAGAATTTAAGTTTGATGGTTTTCGTTTCGATGGAGTGACCAGCATGTTGTATTTCGACCATGGTTTGGGAAAAGCATTCACCTGTTACGACGATTATTTTGATGGTGGGCTCGATCAGGAAGCGTTTACCTATTTTATAATGGCAAACCGGCTGATACACGAAATAAATCCACATGCACTTTCTGTTGCTGAAGAAATGAGTGGTTTGCCGGGTCTTGCTACTCCCAATATTGACGGTGGGCTGGGTTTCGATTACCGCATGGCAATGGGAGTTCCTGACTTCTGGATCAAAACAATTAAGGAAGTTCCAGATGAACAATGGGATGTCGGAACCATCTTTCACGAACTGACTTCGAAACGGTTGGATGAAAAGGTGGTGAGTTACGCCGAATCGCACGATCAGGCGTTGGTGGGCGACAAAACCATTATTTTCAGGCTGATTGATAAGGAAATGTATTTCAGTATGCGCAAGGATCAGCCAAATCTGGCAGTTGAACGTGGAATTGCCTTGCATAAAATGATCAGATTGGCCACTCTTTCCTGTGCTGGTGGTGCTTATCTAAATTTCATGGGAAATGAATTTGGCCATCCAGAATGGATTGATTTTCCGCGTGAAGGAAATAACTGGTCGTATGCACATGCCCGTAGGTTATGGAGTTTGGCCGACAATAAAAGCTTGCGTTATCATTTATTGTCCGATTTTGACAGGGAAATGATTTCGTTGGCCAAAAAATCAAAATTGATTGAAAATCCTGAAGTAAATTGGTTGTACGATCACAAGGGAAATGAAATACTGGTATATTCCAGGGGAAAATACTTGTTTGTTTTCAACTTTCATCCTTCACAATCGTTCACTGATTACGGAATACCGATGCACGCTTCCAAATACAAAATTGTGCTGGATACCGACGATGATCGCTTTGGAGGACAAAACAGGATTGACCGCCGAATGACCTATTTCACTGTTCCTGAAAGTGGTTTAACCAGCCAGCATTATTTGCGGTTGTATTTGCCGGCCAGAACAGCCCTGGTTTTGGAGAAACAGGAATTTAAAAGAGTGAGGTAGGGGCTAAGGAAGGGTTTAAAATATTGGAATGGTAAATAGTTAAATAGTAAATTTTTGCTGATGTCTTTTTTTACTGAAATAGAAATTCCGGAATTTCCATGGAAAATGGATTATTCGAAGAGCATGATGTTCTTCGGCTCTTGCTTTTCGGAAAATATCGGTCAAAAATTGATTGATCTGAAATTTAATGTCGATTTAAATCCGTTTGGCATTTTGTACAATCCGATATCAATAGCCAACAGTTTGAAGATATTACTTGAAAAGCGGGTTTTTAACGAAAATGATCTGTTTCAGGATCAGGGAATTTGGAACAGTTTTTATCATCACAGCCGGTTCTCTGATATCGATAAGGGAAAAACGCTCGGAATGATCAATGAGCGGATTGCTAGGTCCGCTGAATTTTTACAGAAAGCGGATTTTCTGGTAATCACTTTTGGTACTTCCAGTGTGTATGAATTGAAACAGACTGGTCAGATTGTATCAAACTGCCACAAGGCGCCTGCAGCCGAATTCAAGCAATATAGACTGGGAGTATATGAAATTACAGAGGCGTACCGCGAATTAATGGACGAACTTTGGAGATTTAACCCAAATTTAAAGGTGGTTTTTACAGTGAGCCCGATTCGGCACTGGAAAGATGGTGCAGTCGAAAATCAGGTCAGTAAAGCCACTTTATTGCTTGCCATCGACCGATTGTTAAATGGATTTGGAGAGTCGAATTGCAGGTACTTTCCATCCTATGAAATTATGATGGATGAATTGCGTGATTACCGCTTCTATGCAGAGGATATGTTGCATTTAAGCCCTGTGGCAACCGATTGCATTTTTGACCGGTTTAGCAAGACAATTATTTCAAATGAGAGCATGAATGTGGCAAAAGATGTTGTTAGAATCCTGAAGGCTGTTCTGCACCGTCCTGTACATTCTTTTTCAGATGAATACAAGAAATTTCTGTTGTATAACCTGGAAGAAATTATTAAATTAACAATTAATTTTCCGTATCTTAATTTTGCAAATGAGAAAATGTATCTGGAACAGAAGTTAACTGGTTTTCAGGAATCAAGGATAAATTAGTAAGCTTATAAAAGCTATTTTTGTAACGGCTTTATGCAATATTTCTTAAACACTAACTTTTCCGGAAGTTTTCGGATTAAAGACCCAAAAAGTCAGGAACTATGAGTTATCTAAAATTTGATAAAAATCAATTGGTCAATCTGGAGTATTCGCTTCAGCGGGAGTTGCTTCGTTCTAACCGTGCCGGTTCATATACAAGCACAACCATTTCAGGATGTAACACACGAAAATACCACGGTTTACTTGTTTGTCCGCTTGACGAGCTGGATGGAGAAAAGCATGTGCTACTTTCATCATTCGATGAAACGGTGGTTCAGCACGGTTCATCTTTTAATCTCGGTATTCATAAATATGAGGGAGACCATTATGAACCCAAGGGTCACAAGTACATTCGTGATTTTGATGTTGAAATAATTCCCCGAACCACATTTCGTGTTGGAGGAGTTGTATTGACCAAGGAACGTATTTTGGTTGAAAAAGAGAAACAACTGCTTGTTAAATATACGCTTGAAGAAGCTCATTCGCCTACTGTTTTGCGGTTCAGGCCATTTTTGGCGTTCCGCAATGTTCATCAACTGAGCAAAGCCAATATGTATGCGAACACCCGGTACACCGAAATAGAAAATGGCATCAAGATACAACTTTACGAAGGCTATCCGTTTTTACACATGCAATTTTCTAAGGAGATGGAATTTATAGCGGCTCCTGTCTGGCAAAATGGAATTGAATATCCGAAAGAGCAAAACCGTGGATACGAATTCAAAGAAGATCTTTTTGTGCCAGGGTATTTTGAATTACCCATCGAAAAAGGTGAAACGATCATTTTTTCAGCATCAACCGTTGAAATTACAACCGGTTCACTCAAACAAAAATATACACGCGAGCTAAAAAAGCGAATACCCCGTGTGACTTTATTGGGAAATTTAACCAACGCAGCCCAACAATTTTTTGTTAAGAAAAACAGTCATACTGAAATACTTGCAGGGTTTCCATGGTATGGGCAAATTTCCAGGCAAACCTTTATTTCGGCTCCCGGATTGACCCTTGATTTAAATGACGTAGAATCATGCGAGAAGGTATTGGATACCCAGCTCGAATACCTGAAAGATGGTCTGTTTCCTAAATTCCCCGGAAAGGCCGGAACCTTCTGTGATTCAATAGATGCTCCGTTATGGTTTTTCTGGTCAGTTCAACAATATTACAGGTCAATTAAAGATCCCAAAAAAATATGGGCTAAATACGGACCAGCCATGAAGTCTATTCTTTCAGCTTATAAACGTGGAACAGATTTCAATATCCGGATGCTTGAGAATGGACTGATTTACGGAAAAGTGGAGAATGTTGCATTGACCTGGATGGATTCGTATGTGGATGGAAAACCAGTTGTACAAAGAGGAGGAATGCCTGTTGAAGTGAATGCACTTTGGTACAATGCCATCAATTTGGCGCTTGAATTGGCCGAAGCCGAAGACGATACGGAATTCATCAATGAGTGGAAAGATTTACCAACTTTAGTGGCCAAATCATTTATTGAACTGTTTTGGAGTGAAAAACGGCAATACCTGGCCGACTGTATTGATGGAGATAACTACGATTGGTCAATCAGACCAAATATGCTTATTGCCGCCGCTCTTGAGTTTTCGCCTCTCGACCGTGAAAAGCAGAAAGCGATATTAAGTGCTATAAAGCGTGAATTACTTACCCCACGGGGATTAAGAACATTGTCACCCAGAGATGAAAAATACAAGGGTTGTTATCAGGGGAATATACACGAGCGTGAATTATCCATTCATCAGGGGACAGTATTTCCATGGTTTGTTTCATTTTTTGTTGAAACATACCTGAAAATACACAAACGTGGTGGAGTGCCATTTGTGAAGAAAATAATTGAAGGATTTGAAGAAGAAATGACAGAACACTGTATCGGCACAATATCTGAAATATACAATGGGAATCCGCCTCACAAGGGCAAAGGAGCAATATCTCAGGCATGGAGTGTTGCTGCACTGATTCGTGCAAATAAATTACTCGAGAATTGTGGAGAATAAAGTCAACTTTTTTAATTTGAATCTATGAAGGTATTGATGTTTGGTTGGGAATTTCCGCCTCATATTTCGGGAGGTCTGGGTACTGCCTGTTATGGTCTGACAAAAGGACTGGCAGAATTTAAAGATGTGAGTGTAATTTTTGTGGTACCAAAAGCTTATGGCGACGAAGATCAGTCGAGCATGAAACTTGTTGGCGCCAATGAAGTACCTGTAACCCGAAAGCAAATTCAATTCAGCAATCTTCAGTCGAAAATTGATTATTACGAAGTTGAATCCGGAATGATACCTTATGTCGATCCCGAAGAGTTCTGGAAATTGACCACCAAAGTGGTTTCAGAAAAAACGAAATTCATAGAAACCAATTCGGAGGGAAAAATCAATTTCTCCGGAAAGTATGATCAAAATCTGTTTCAGGAGATATACAACTATTCGATAGTTGCTGAAGTAATTGCCCGCGACAACGAGTTTGATGTAATACATGCCCACGACTGGCTGGCCTATCCTGCTGGTATTGCAGCCAAGCGCGCATCGGGGAAACCATTGGTAATACATGTTCATGCAACCGATTTCGACCGGAGCGGTGGAAGTGTAAACCCAACGGTTTATGCAATGGAAAAGGAAGGAATGGATGCTGCCGACCAAATTATTGCGGTCAGTAACATGACCCGAAACATAGTTATAGAAAAATACAATATCAATCCTGAAAAGGTTACAACCGTTTACAACGCAGTTGAACCGCTATCACAGGAAGAAAAAATAAAACTCAAAAAAGGAGTAGATGAAAAGATTGTAACTTTTCTGGGACGGATCACCATGCAAAAAGGTCCTGAGTATTTTGTTGAGGCCGCAAACATGGTACTGAAGAAAATGAACAACGTTCGCTTTGTGATGGCCGGAAGCGGCGACATGATGAATGCGATGGTAAAACGGGCTGCCGAATTGAAAATTACCGATCGGTTCCATTTTACCGGCTTTTTGAAAGGTGACGATGTTTTTGATATGTTCCGGATGAGCGATGTATTTGTGATGCCATCTGTTTCAGAACCTTTTGGAATCGTGCCTCTGGAAGCCATGCAATCAAACGTTCCTGTGATAATTTCTTATCAGTCGGGCGTTTCTGAAATTCTGAGATATGCCATTAAGATTGACTACTGGGATACCTACGCGATGGCCGATGCAATATACGGTCTGATTAATTATCCGGCGCTTCACAACATGTTTAAAGAATATGGAAAAGCCGAAGTTGACAGCCTCCTTTGGAAAAACTCAGCTAAAAATGTCCGGGATGTATATCTCAAAGCAATTGGAATTGAATAACAAGAAAAAACCATAGATATGAAGTCCATCTGTTTCTATTTTCAGGTTCACCAACCATTTCGTTACCGTCGTTATCGTTTCTTCGATATCGGTAATGATCATTACTATTACGATGATTATGCCAATGAATCAATTCTTCGTAAAGTAGCCGACCGCTGTTACCTTCCGGCCAACCAAATGATGCTTGAACTGATTAAAAAGCACAAGGGTAAATTTAAAGTTGCCTATTCTATTTCAGGACTGGCACTCGAACAGTTTGAATTGTATGCACCTGAAGTGCTCGATTCATTCAGAGCTTTGGCAGATACCGGCCATGTTGAATTTTTGTCGGAAACCTATTCACATTCTTTGGTTTCGATGAAAAATAATGATCTTTTCAGGCAGCAAATACAGGAACATGACCGGCTAATCGAAAAATATTTTGGACAGAAACCAACCGTTTTCAGAAATACCGAATTGATTTATTCGGATGAAATTGGTGTATTGATTGCTGACATGGGTTATAAAGAGATGATCACCGAAGGGGCACGACATATTCTCGGCTTGAAATCTCCAAATTTCCTGTATGTAAACGCAATAAAACCAAGATTTAAAGTGCTGATGCGCAATTTTAAACTG
>JAUYEQ010000483.1 GCA_030691295.1 Bacteroidota bacterium | reverse complement strand
GAGTTTAAAGTTAAAAGTCTAAGGTTTAAAGTTTCGGTCGCGAAGGCACAAGTTTAAAGTCTAAGGTTCAACGTTTGGGCAATTGAAGTTCTCTATTCACAAGTATATACAACACATAAAGGCTTTAGAAAACAGTATCTTTTTACTAATTGAATAAATTTCATTTCCTGCATGGGGCTTAACTTTAAACTTTGAACATTAAACTTTAAACTATTCGAAGCTTTGAACATGAAACTTTGAATTATTTACTTAAATTTTGATCCTTTAATTTCTGATTGATTCAGATATTCCATAAAACCACAAATCAGTTTACTCGATTCTTCAGCCATCTGAAATGCCTTATCAAATTCATCTTTTGAAATGTATTCATTGTCGAGAGCACGATATAACTGGGAGCGTGTTTCTCCTGATGAACCTTTTGCTATTGATAAAAATTGGATGAATTCCCGATTTCCATTTCGTTCAAAGCCTTCAACAATATTATCCATGATTGAACCTGAAGATCCTTTTATTTGTCCAACCAAACGAAAATCTTTGGAAAAACCAGAATACATTGTAAAACCATGAATTAATTTACAAAGTTCTCTTGCAACTTGCCATGCTTTAATATCTTCAAATCGTTCGATTTTTGCCATAACTTTAGACTTTAAACATTAAACTTAATAATGACTTTCACTTCAACCCGATAATCAAACTCTTTGCGTGGTGTTCAACTTTAAACTTTGAACATGAAACTTTGAACTCTCTCAAAACTGAAATATCGTCTCCTTGATAATCTCACTCACAGTTGGGTGCGGGAAAACGATTTCTTCCACGTCCTGAACGCGCAATTGCGCTTCGATGATGGCACAGGCGCCCCAGATCATTTCAGAACAGGCTCCACCAACCATGTGGATTCCAAGAATTTCGCGATACTTTTTGCCAACAATTACTTTGCAAAAACCGTCTTTGCCTTCGTTTTCGGCAACAAACCGTCCGGCATATGCCATTGGCAGTTGTTTCACTTCCACTTCTATGCCTTTTTCTTTGGCCTGAGTTTCGGTTAAACCAACTCCGGCAATCTCAGGATGAGTATAAACTACGCCAGGAATGGCATCGTAGCGCATCACATCTTTGCGACCCAGCATGTGGTTAACTGCAACTTCTCCTTCGCGACTGGCAGTGTGCGCCAGCAACGAGAATCCGGTGATGTCGCCCGCAGCATACACATTCGGCACGTTGGTGCGACAGTTTTGATCGATTTTTACACCTTTTGGAGTAAATTCAACGCCGATATTTTCCAGACCAATTCCGGCAACATTCACTTTGCGGCCAACAGATAACAATACCTGATCGCCAGTAATCTTCATTTCCTGACCGTCTTTTTCGAAGACCACTTCTTTGCCGTTCAATTTAGTTACTCGGGCTTTCAGATGGAATTCAACACCCTTTTTTACAAATTCTTTGCGAACAAAAGCGGCAATTTCTTCATCAACTCCGGTTAAAATCTCCGGAAGCATTTCTATGACAGTTACCTTGGTTCCCATTGCGTTAAAGAAATCGGCAAATTCAGTTCCGATCACTCCCCCACCAATGATAATCAGGCTGGCCGGTTTTTCTTTCAACTGAAGGATTTCGCGGTTCGTCATAATTTGTGATAAATCTAATCCCGGAATGGATGGAACTGCAGCTTCTGAACCTGAACAAACCAGCAAGCGGTTGGCCTGATATTCCTGACCATCAGCTTCGATGCTGATCACTTCACCACGTTTCTCCTTGATGGTCGCTTTGGCCATCACCACATCGGCTTTGGCATGTTTCATTTTGGCGCCGATTCCGGCCACCAGTTTGCGAACTACCTTGTCTTTTCGTGCCATTATCTTTTTGAAATCGACGGAAATGTTTTCCACGTTGATTCCGTATTTGCCTGCTTCTTCAGCATATTCAAGCACTTTGGCCGAATTCAAAAGCGTTTTGGTCGGAATGCAACCTTCGTTCAGGCAAACACCGCCCAGCGAACGCATGTCGAAAATCAACACGCTCATACCTTTGGCTCCGGCACGTTCGGCGGCTACATATCCCGCCGGACCTCCGCCTATGATTGCTAAATCGTATATTTTGCTCATTGTTCTAAATTCTCTATCTGTTCTTTTATCTCTCTCAAAAACAGGGTTGCTTCACCGCCATCCAAAGCCTGGTGGTCGTATGTCAGTGACAAACCTATCATCGGCACGAATCCATACACGCCGTCGCCTAAATCTTTCGGGCGGGGAACAATGGTACAAACACCCAAAATGGCTGTCTGTGGAATGTTGATGACCGGCGTAAACATTTCGACACCGTAATTTCCCAGATTAGAAATAGTGAATGTTGCAGCTTCAGGGGCCAATAATTCCGGACTCACATTGCCTTTGCGGCATTGTCCGGCGATGGCCTGCATTTGCCCTGAAAGACCTTCGAGCGAAAGATCATCGGCATTTTTAATAGCCGGAACCATTAAACCACGGTCGGTATCCACTGCCAATCCAAGGTGAACTTTTTTGAACCAGCGCATGCTGTCGCCAATAAAATGGGTATTCACCTGAGGAAATTTTTTCAAGGCCTTAATCACCGCGAAACAAACCAAATCGTTGATGGTAATGTTCTGCGA
>JAUYEQ010000482.1 GCA_030691295.1 Bacteroidota bacterium | reverse complement strand
GGAAGCGCAGGTTGACCGTTTTATGCTGAAAGTGGTGATCAACTACCCAACCAAAGAGGAGGAGAAACTGATCATTCAGCAAAATATGCTGAAACAGTTCCCAACTGCAGCGAAGGTAATGCGCCCCGAAGATATTCTTAGAGCCCGCGACGTGGTGAAAGATGTGTATATGGACGAAAAAATTCAGAAGTACATCGTTGATATTGTATTTGCCACCCGTGATCCAAAAGCTTACAAACTTGATAAATATGCAGAAATGATTTCTTACGGAGGTTCGCCCCGCGCAAGTATCAGTTTGGCACAGGCAGCAAAAGCATTCGCTTTTATCAAGCGTCGCGGATATGTAATTCCTGAAGATGTGCGTGCCGTTTGCCTTGACGTAATGCGCCACCGTATCGGATTAAGCTACGAAGCCGAAGCAAACAACATTACTTCAGAAGAAATTATTGCAGATATTTTAAATACGGTTGAAGTTCCTTAAATAATGGAAACTAGCGAACTAATAAAACGAGTCCGGAAAATTGAGATAAAAACACGTGGACTGAGCCGCAATATTTTTGCCGGAGAGTACCACAGTGCTTTCAAAGGAAGGGGGATGGCTTTCAGCGAGGTTCGTGAATATCAGTTTGGCGACGACATCAGGAACATCGACTGGAATGTGACAGCGCGGTACAACAAGCCGTTCGTGAAAATTTACGAAGAAGAACGCGAATTGACAGTGATGTTGCTGATCGACATCAGCGGATCGCGCATGTTCGGGTCGGCTGACAAACTTAAAAAGAACATCATCACCGAAATAGCTGCTATCCTGGCATTTTCAGCCATTGAAAACAACGATAAAATCGGTGTAATTTTCTTTTCCGATAAGATTGAAAAGTTCATTCCGCCAAAAAAAGGCCGCAGTCATATTCTCCGGATCATTAGCGAACTGATTAATTTCGAGCCTCAATCGCGTGGAACCGACATTTCAGGAGCAATTAGATACATGACCAACGCGATAAAAAAACGCTGTACCGCTTTCATTATTTCTGATTTTATCCAGAAAGAAAGTACACTGGAAAACGCGCTGTCGATTGCCAATAACCGCCATGATGTGGTAGCCCTGAGAATTTACGACGAACGTGAAACCTTGCTGCCCGATATCGGGATGATTAAAATGAAAGATGCAGAAACCGGCAACTACAGTTGGGTTGACAGTTCGGACCGAAGGGCCAGAATGATATACAGCAAATGGTGGAATGATTTATCGGTACAACTCGATAACAACTTTAAAAGGAGCCGTGTCGATTATGTGAACATCTGCACGAACCACGACTATGTAAGATCGTTGAT
>JAUYEQ010000481.1 GCA_030691295.1 Bacteroidota bacterium | reverse complement strand
GAAGGGTTTGCCACTGGTAGTTTTCGGTGAAAAACTCGTTGCCAATCATTATCCGGCTGGTTGTTTTTCCTGAGATGATTTTTTTCTCCAGAACCGAACGTTCTCCCAAATAATGGTTTTTTTCCTGAAGGATGTTGAATGGCCGTAGTTCGTTGTTCTTGTTGAATTGCCCGAACACGCTGATTTTAGCCAGCCAGTTTTGCTCGAAATTTTGCTGAACGGTCATTCCGCCGAAAGCTTTTTTATAGTCTTCGTAACCCCGCGTGGCGGCCCAGTTTGCTGCTGCTTTTTCAGGTGTTGCCTCAAATGTTTTCAGGTCGATGGAGCTGGGAATGAAAGCTTCGGTTTGGATGAATGCTCCCAGTAAACTGACGGTGGTTTGTTTTCGGGTAAATGTTGACGACCAGGTTAAATTGTGCCGGTTTGTTTCATTGTTCTCGCGGTATCCATCGGAACTGAATCGGCTGTAAACCAGTGAATGACTGCTGTTTTTTGTTGCAACGGCAAGCTTTCCGGAGTATTTAATGGTTGCGAACGAGCCGACTGAAGTACTTTGAGCAAAATGCGTTCTTGTTGGTTTCGACGGATTAAACAGCAGTACGCCACCCAATCCTGAACCGTAAAAGCCGGAAGCGGGTCCTTTGATAATTTCAATGTCGGCCATCTGATCCAGATCGAGGTCTTCGAGGGTTGTTTCGCCCACTCCGTTGGTCAGGGGAATATCGCCGTAATATGCCCTGATTTTGTTGGTTCCGTAAGGCGATCGGGTTCCGATTCCGCGAATGGTGAGCCGGTTGGTATTGATTGATCCGCTTTGCATCCATACACCTGCAAATTTGTTGACCGAAGGCGCCAATGTAAAAGATGGTTCCCTGATAATTTGCCGGTTGGTCAAAACACTAATGGATCCCGGCGTATCGAACAATCTTTTTTCGGAGCCAAAAGCTTTGACAACTACCTCCTGAATGTTGATCATTGTGTCGACAACCTGATCGAATGACTCCACCGGCAAAACAGTTTTTGTATCCAAAACTTTTCCTTCAACGTGGTATTGTGCCTGCAATGACACAGAAATCAAGACTAATAATACGGTGGTTATTTTGCTTACGGTAGATTTCATTCTGAATTAACGAGGAAAGTTTATGTGTAGATTTTGATATTTGCCAGACTATCGCGTAGCGATTAAACTATTGTAGTGATAAAGTATGCAGGATGATTACCGCGTAGCGGTTAATCTTTGTTCGTTGTATTTCGTTGCGGCGCATGTTTTTGCTTTTTATCCCAACTCACCCCCACTTTTTGAAAGAGAGGGGGAAAGCATCGCAGATGCGAAGGGGTGAGTTGGGAAAATATACGACAACATATAGTTCATTACTTATTTACTTTTTTTACCGCATCTCAACCTTTAATTTTCTTCGGTTTGCAAACTTTATCTTCCTTTTTTGATTTTCGGTCGCAACGTTTGCATACGTATTTGGCGTCGTCTTTTTCTTTGTAATCGTCGTTTTTACACTGTGTCTTACCCATTTTTATATCTTATCCTGTTCGATGTGTTGAAGAACAACCCTAACAGGGTAATTGTTTTTCAGGTACTCCGCCAATTTTTCAGCAGCATATACCGACCGGTGCTGTCCGCCGGTACAGCCAAAACTTACACTCAGGTTCGAGAACTTTCGTGAAAGATATACTTCAACTGAATTGGATACCAAACTAAAAACCGGAGCAAGAAAGTCGGCCATGGTTGATTTTGTTTCCAGAAATTCCTGAACCTGCGGATCTTTTCCGGTAAGGTGTTTGTATTCAAGGTAGCGACCAGGATTGTGAATAGCACGGCAGTCGAAGACAAAGCCACCACCGTTTCCGGATGGATCTTTCGGAATCTTCTTTTTGTAGGAAAAACTACTGATCCTAACTGTTAATCGCTCATTTTCAGGACTGATGGATTTCAGGAAAGAAGATTCGGTAACTGCTTTTAATACTTTTAATAATTCGGGTAACGGAACTTGTATCGTGTTTTTTGCGAGCAATGTTTCCAGATTTTTCAGGGCAAACGGAATACTTTTCAGGAAATGTTCTTTCTTCTCATAAAACCCACGGAAACCATATGCTCCCATGGCCTGCATGATCCGGATTAAAACGTATCCGCCATACAATGACTTGAATTTTACGCGGTCGATGTGCTTGTACCTGCTCAGTTCATCAAGGTAAAATTCCAGCAATTCTTCGCGTTCGGCTTCAGGAATATTGGCCTTTGCATCGTACAACAGCGAAGCCAGATCGTATTGCATTGCGCCTTTGCGGCCACCCTGGTAGTCGATGAAATAAACCTGTCCGTCTTTAAGCATTATATTTCTGGACTGGAAATCGCGGTAGAGAAAAGCATTGTTATCAACAGCCAAAAGGTAATCGCTGAATGCCTGAAAATCATCTTCAAGGGCTTGTTCTTCGAAAGGTATTTTTGCCAGCTTCAGGAAATAATACTTGAAATAATTTAAATCCCACATCATCGACTGTTTGTCGAAAGCTTCGCGTGGGTAGCAAACGCTGTAATCGATGTCTTTTCCGGCAACCAGCTGAATTCGGGGAAGCTGGCGTAGCACTTTTTTGTATTCTGTAACTATTTTTCCTGAAAATCCTTCTGCTTCGCGGGTTTTTGTCAGGAAATCGAACAAGGTCGTATTTCCCAAATCTTCCTGAAGATAACTCAGTTGATCGGGGCTGATTGCATAAATAGTCGGAACCGGAATTTCCTTGTTGCGGAAATGTGCCGAAAATTCGAGAAAGGCAATGTTCTCCTTTATGTCCTGGTTGTGTGCGCCAATAACCTGGTGGCTGGCACTTTTCATCCGGGCATATTCGCGGTACGAACCCGAAACCGGTAATTGTTCGAAAAAACTCACTTCTTCGTTGAAATGCGATTCGTACAATCTGATTAGCTGATCTTTTATTTTTAGTTCCAATTTATTGTTTGTTTTGTTTTTGCAATGCTTCCTTGATGCGTTTCAGCTGATCCTTCGGATATTTTTCGTCAGGTTTCATTCCCAGTGCCCGGTTGTAGTTAAAACGTGCAATACTGAAATTTTCAGCCTGAAGTGCCTGATTTGCCAGTTCAATCACGTTATTGTATTCAATATTTTTCTGGTCGCGGGCATCCTGATCAATCAGTTTCTGGATGTCCTTGAGTTTGATACGCGGATAGTTTTCATCCCTTTTCATTGCGATGGCTTTGTTGTAGTAAAAACGAGCGATGGCAATGTCTTTGTTGAAATAGGCTTCATCGGCTTTGGCAATCATATCGCGGTATTCTTTTTCTTCTCTTTCAGAAAGCAGCGAATTGGTCAGTGCCAAAATTTCAGCAATCCGGTCCTTCGGGTATTTTTCCCACGATTTAATTTCGAGCGCTTTGTAATAATAGAACTTGGCGATGGTGTAATTCTGCTTGCTGAATGCCTCATCAGCCTGAGCAATTGCCTTGTCGTATCCTGAACGATCGATCGACGACAATTCCGAGTCAACCAATTTACGGATCAGTTCGATCTGATTTACAGGATATTCTTCTTTGGGCTTTATTTCAATGGCTTTGTAATAGTAGAAACGGGCAACTGTATAATCTTTGATCCCAAATGAATCATCAGCTTTGCGAATCGCTTCGTCGTAATTCTCAACCGTTCTGAATGATTGTGCCCGTGCTTCGGTTGCCTGTGCCGATTCTACCGGTTTGGGTGCATTTGCTGAAACCGTTGGTGCCGTTTGCATTTCCGGTAAATCGAAAGCGTAAGTTTCAACTGGTTTGGCTTCGTTCAGCAATTTGTCAATCAAAGCGATCTGATTTTTCGGATAGGTTTCATCAGGCTTTATCAATTGCGCTTCCTGGTAGCGCAAACGTGCAATGGTATAAGTTTTTTCCCTGAAAGCATTGTCGGCCACCGAAATTGACTGCCGGTATTTTTCGTCGATGTCGCGTTGTGCCTGGGCCAAACGTTCCCTGTTTCGTTGCTCAATCAACACATCAATTTCTTTAATGCGCTGTGGAGGTATTGTTTCTTCAGGTTTTAGCGAATGAGCAACATTGAAATGCATTTTGGCTGTTGTCAGTTCATTGTCAGCCAATGCTTTTTCGGCTTTGACAACAGCTTCATTGTATGCTGCATTTCCAGCAGAACTGGTTATTCCGGCAAGCTTTTCTTCAATTATTTTCTGATCGATTTCCCTTAACCGTTTTTCAGGATAAGCTTCGTTGGGTTTTACCAGCAAAGCTTCGGTGTATGCAGCTTTCGAATTTTGCCATTCGGATTTATTGAAGGCATCGTCTCCATTTTTAATGGCAAGGTCGTAGTCTGTATTCCGCTGTTTAATAATGTTTTGTATATCAGTAATTTGATTCTTCGGATATCCTTCCATCGGTTTTATGCCCGATGCATTCCGGTATTCGGCAATTGCCTCTTCCAGTTTTGAAGCGCCAAACAATTGATCCGCTTTTTCAATTGAAACCTGGTATTGCTTGTTCCGACTGTCCATTGCCCGGAGTTGGTCTTCAAGGGCAGTAATCATCCTCTGAACATTGGCTCTTTCATCAGGGTTGATACTGATTGCCTCATTGTATCTTTGAATGGCCACCTGATATTGATTCGACTGTTCCATTTCTTTTCCTGAAGCGATGGCCCTGTTGAAGGCTTCATCCCTTACTTTCATCAAAGAATCCCTCATCGCCTTTTGCTGCCCAAGCATACTAATTTCCATTTGTTTGGCAATTAGTTCGTCAATTTTACTGATCTGGTCTTTGGGGTATTTTTCGTTTGGCAAAACACTCAGCGCATTCGAATAATAAGTTCTTGCTGCTTTATATTCTCTTTCAGCAAATGCCTTATCCGCAATAGCGAGTTCTTTGTCGTACTGTTCCTTGTTTGCTTTTTCTCTTGCCAGTCGCTGTGCTTCTTCCAAAGCGGCAAGCCGGGCTGTTTCTTCCAACTGAGCAATCATGGTGTTAATTTCTGCAATACGAATAGGAGGTAGTGGTTCCGATGGTTTCAAATCACGGGCAGCAAGGAATTCGTCGCGGGCTTCTTTTAATTTATTCTGACGGAATGCTTCCTGACCGGCATTTACCCGTACAATGTACAAACGGTTGGTTTCTTCGGCAGTCAGTAATTCCTGCAG
>JAUYEQ010000466.1 GCA_030691295.1 Bacteroidota bacterium | reverse complement strand
TGACCCAATCCGAAGTTTAAAAAATCGTTCGGAAAAGCAATATCGGCTCCCCATGAAGTATTATTTTCTTCGTTTTTTAGTGGTGTGTCCGAAATCATTCCAAACATTGTTAATACCAGGTTTTTATTCTTCTGAAATTTGGAGGTCGCCAGTTTCAGATCAAATCCGCCAACCAGATTTTCATCGGTCGAAAGCGCGTTTCCCCAGGTTCCGATAACGCCAACCGACGATTGCGCGCCAATGTTTCGGCTAATCCGTCCGACAGAAAGTTGCGAATTACCGTAATCGCGTTCGTCGCTGATGTGCATCATCCCGATGTTCCAGTTATTCTGCGAACCGGTTATTTTGGCTGCATACCGCACTGGAAGCATGTTTCCTGAATTGTCGAGCCCCAGCCTTCGGGAGAAAACCGGCACAACCGAATTACGGTAAGGATTGTTGTCGTCGCCTTCGATTCCAAACTTAAAATAGTTCGAACCGTCTAAAAAGAAGTCGCGCTTCTCCGGAAAATGCAAATTAAAACGTGTCAGGTTGATTTGCCGGTCATCCACTTCCGTTTCTGCAAAATCGGTATTGATCGAAAGGGAAGCTTTCAGGCGGGGCGTAATCTGGTAAAACATATCGAGCCCGGCATCGGCCATGTATTTATTCGTTTCGCCTTTCTTTGTATTTATGCCGCCAATCGCATAAGGCGAAATGTCGAGCCCGATTCCCTGTGTAATTCCTTCTAATCCTTCCAGTAGTCCTGAATCAGAAATCTGAAACCGGTGAGTATTTAGGTTGGCAACCGGCCAGTAAGATGCTTCGAGTTTGCGTTTGATGTTGCGGATCAACTTCATTCCCCAAACAGTTTTGTCAGGATCGAAGCCAATGGTTTTAAACGGAATGGCCAGTTCTGATTCCCAACCTTCATCGTTGATACTTGATTTCCCTGTCCACAAAGCGTCCCATTCCTTATTCATCGAAGCACCGTTTTCGCTGATCAGCGCATCGCCTATAGAACCACGTGGCCCGATTTGGAACCAGTAGCCGTTGCGTTTGTCGAGGTAAGTATCCAGAATAATCTGTACCCGGTCGTCGTTTCCCAAACTTACGTCGCGGGCCATTTCCTTGGCGGTAATTTTCTTCGGATCGTCATAACATTTCACGGCAAAGTACAGGAAATGATCGTCGTAACATACCGAAACAACTGTACGTTCGGATACCGGCTGACCGGGATTGGGTTCGCGCTGAACAAACTGGTCAATTATGGTGGCTTGTTCCCAAACCGCTTCGTTGATACGCCCATCAATAATTGGAGGAGTAGCTACCCTGACAGCCTTGGCTGAAGTTTGGGCAATCAGTTGATTACCTGAAATTAACATCAGGACAACTGCTACGGAAAAGCAGAAATGTTTCAATTCCTTTGGTTTAGAAGGTTCAGTGTGTCGGTTTCAAAGAATATTTTAATGGATACCCATAATTTTACCCAAGGTCATAAAAGTCATTAAATCGGGCATGAAAGTAACAAATAAAACATTTGAAACAAGTCGTTGTTTTAAACAGCTCAATCCAGTAATCAAGATAAAATATTGACATTTAAAGATAAAATTATAAACTGAGTAATATTATTATCTTCGTTTACACAAAACTCTTAACCTATGAAAAATATTCTCCTTTCCTGTGCGTGTGTTTGCCTTTCTTTGGGACTATTCTCCCAAACTGAAAAAAAAGAGGATCTAATCAAGAAAAACTGGAATTTTGGGGCTTTGCCTGCTGTTACATTCGACACCGATTTGGGATTTCAGTACGGCGCTTTGGTCGATCTCTACAATTATGGCGATGGCAGCCGTTATCCGAAATACAATCATAAATTTTACGTCGAAGTTTCGCGGTTCACCAAGGGAAGCGGAATTAACCGTATTTATTACGATTCCGACCAACTTATCAAGGGTTTGCAAACAACTTTCGATTTGAGCTACCTCTCCGACATGGCTTACGACTTCTATGGATTCAACGGTTACGATGCCGTTTACAAGGCCGATTGGGCTGACGATGAATCAGCAGATTATAAATCGAGGATGTTTTACAAATACGACCGGAAAATGTTTCGCTTTAAAGGCGATATTCAGGGTAAACTTTCAGGTGAAAATTTTCGCTGGATTACGGGCTGGAATTTTCAGAATTTCAAGGTTGGATCTGTCAATATCGAGAAACTGAACAAAGGAAAAGACAATGAAGATAAACTTCCAACACTTGCTGAGGAACCGGGTTTGTTTGAAAAATACCAGGATTGGGGAATTATTTCAGGAGATGAAGTTGACGGCGGATTTGTACCCACATTTAAAGGCGGGATCGTTTTTGATACCCGCGACAATCAGCCCAACCCAATGAAAGGTGTCTGGACTGAAGCTGTTGTTGAAGCATCACCAAAGATTTTAGGAGCTGAAAGTTCATTCTCAAAATTAAGCCTGACGCATCGGCAATATTTCACCATCGTTCCCGATAACTTATCGCTGGTTTACCGTTTGGCATATCAAACTACACTTGGCGGAACTGTTCCATTTTATTATCAGTCGCAGGTAATAACTTCACAGCTTACAGGCGCTACTTCTGAAGGACTTGGCGGAGCCTCCACAATTCGTGGCATTCTTCGTAACCGGGTTATTGGCGATGGCATTTTCTATGGAAATGTGGAAGCACGCTGGAAAGTTATCCGATTCAATTTCATTAAAAATAACTTTTACATTGGCCTGAATGGTTTTACCGACTTTGGACGGGTTACAAAAAAAATCGCAATAAATCCAAATTCAACCATGGGATTACCTGATGATTATTTAAAGAAAGATGCTGAAAAGATGCATTATTCGTATGGCGCTGGGTTGATTGTTGCCATGAACGAGAACTTTGTGATCGCGATGGATTACGGCATGGCAGCCGACAAACAAGATGGGAAGTCAGGATTCTATATGGGACTTAATTATCTGTTTTAGGCAGATCAGTATCCCGGATTCTGTGTCATCCGTGGGTTTAAATCCAGTTCATCCTGTGGAATCGGAAATACTTCGTTGATGTTTTTTCTGAATTGCCCGCCTTTTCCGGTATTCCATCTGGCAGCAAAACGGTGAAAATGAGTTTCAGGTTCGCCCCAACGGATAATATCGTAAAACCGTTTGTTTTCCATTGCCAGTTCAACCCGCCGTTCATGCCTGATTGCATTCCGTAGTAATTGCTGATCGCTGGTGGTCACATCTGGCAACAGATTGGTGATTTCGCTGTTGGCCTCCCAAAAATTGTATTTCACGAAATCGTATTGAACGTATTGTCCTTTTGTGACCTGATATTTATTGACATTCTTGAAGGTTATTTTTTCATCAATGGCGCTGCTAAGTCTTGCCCTGCGGCGAACCTTATTGAGTGACAAACGTGCTTCCTCAAAATCACCATTTTCGCAGGCCGCTTCAGCATGAATTAAAAGTACTTCGGAGTAACGGATTACTTTAAGATTAACCGGGGCATCAGAAGAACCGAAACCGACCCTTTCCGATGGGGTTAAAAATACTTTTCTGGAATGCAGGTGTGAAGGACTGTACTGGTTGAATTGGATTTCGCCTTCAAAATTATCACCATCGAACAGCATTGTATGCACTAATCTTGGATCGCCCGGCTCGAATTCATTCAGCAAATCAAGAGTCGGGCAATTAAAACCCCAACCTCCTGCGTTACGACTGCGACAAAAAACCGGTATCACAGTTCCCTCGTTCTCGTCGCCCCAGCCGGTATTGGTCGAAATATGCGGAATCTCGAAAACCGATTCCATACCAAAGTCCGATTTTTGAATCTGGAACAAATTCTGAAAATCAGGTTCAAGATTGTATTCGCCGGAAAGAATTACCTCGTTGGCTTCCTTTTGGGCAAGTGCCCATTTCTTCTGAAAAAGATAGGCATTTGCCAGAAACGTTTGTGCCGTTCCTTTTGTAATTCGTCCCAAATCGGCTTTTGCGTATCCTGATTTTAAGGGGAGATGTTCTTTCGCGAAAATTAAATCATCTTCAATCTGTTTCCAGATCGCTGTTTTGGTCGCTTTTGGCAAATGGTATTCGTCAGACGAAAGAGTTTTTGTAACCAATGGTACTTCACCGAAAATATTGATCAGGTAAAAATAAAAATGTGCCCGTATAAACCGCACTTCGCCAATCAGCCGGTTTTTTAATTGCTGATCCATATTTATTTTGGCTATTTGC
>JAUYEQ010000472.1 GCA_030691295.1 Bacteroidota bacterium | reverse complement strand
ATAGGCCTATTGTTTCAACCCTTAGTTTTATTCTGACGAAGTTCTTCATTTCAATATCCATTAATTCACCCATACCCTGCAACAAGCCTTTGTCGCTCATCGATTCTAGTTTGTCGATGCATTTTTGTATGTAATCTTCATATTTCATTCCCATTCGGGTTTCAATAATTGCTTTATTGACGGGGGTTTGCTTCTGCATAAAGAACCAGCAATCGAAAATATCCCGGTTTGTGACTGCATTCCGGTCGAGTAATGCACACAGCTTGTGAGCGAACATATCAGCTTGTACCATTACCTTCATATTGATTCCGAGCAAGTTCTTTATTTCGTATCGGTTATCAAACAAACGATTGGTAATCTCAACTTTCAATTTACGTTCACCTATTCCATAATCCAAAACGATTACAGGTCCGTAAAACTTCTTAGCTTCATCGGTTATAGTCCCATATCTGATAAGAATGTTCCGTACTTTCTCATAAACAATATCAACCTTTTCTGCATTAAGCAGGTTAAAATCCAAGTCCACAGAAAAGCGTGGCAGGTCATAAAAGAACATCAATGCCGTACCTCCCTTAAATCCCAGCCAACATGAAAGCTCGATATCCGAATAGATATCTTTAAGTATCTGAACCAGATAGAATTTGTGCCTGTTTATATCAGTCATTCGTCAGTAATTTTTTTACCCGCACAGTCAATACTTTTGATTGATAGAGTGGTAAAAGTTTATACACGAGTTCTCTATTTAAAGGACTCAGATTGTCAAAATAGTAATCTGATTTAAGGTAGAGTGCATCTAAAAACGCCCTTTCAGGAGTGGCTATATTAATTTGATTGTCCTTTCTAGTAATTCCGGAAGTATTCACCAATAATTCCCCCTTTATTTTTCGAAACTGGTAAGAGCGGTTTTCTACATCAATATTCCGGCTCAAATAGCTGATTGCGGTTATTGTGGAATCAAATTGAAATACCATTCCTTCCATTTGAAAAACCGTTTCCAACGAGATATAAGAAGGTGTATATATTGTACATGCAAGTTCTTCAGGGTTATAGTCCGGCTTTGTATATATTCCTTTGCGTGGGTTCTGCAACTTTCCTGTGCGAACATAGTAATTCAATTTCTTGTTGAGAGATTCGAAACTGGTCTCGCCGGTAAGCATAGCAATGTCTTTAAGGCGAAATACCGTTCGAATATCTTTGTAAACGGTAAGAACTAAATCACTTTTGATGTTTTGTGAACCAATCATCTGAATTATTTGTATTTTTAGTTCACGAAAATAAGATAACTAATCTGAAAGTGCAAGTTTTAAGGATAAAAAGCTTTAATCATTCATTCAACTTATAGTCAGGATTTCACATCAAATGAATCCCTGATTTAGCACTCAATCAATTTTTAAAACTTCAGCTTTAAACTCTTCCAAAATCAACTGATGGTCGAAAGCAAGCTCCGGAAGTTGGTCAAGCGGAAACCATTGTGCTTTTGCAGCATCGTCGCCGGCTTGTGCGATGATTTCATTTTCAGTAAAAGCATAGAAAATTACCGAAATTGTCCGGTAGCGCGGGTCACGGTCAACTGCTCCGAAAGCCTTAAATTGTTTCAATTCTGAGATCCTGATTCCGGTTTCCTCTTCCAACTCGCGCATGCAAGCAGTTTCGAGCGGCTCGTCCATGTCGATGAAACCTCCCGGAAGCGCCCATTTTCCTTTAAAGGGTTCACGACCACGTTCGATCAGCAAAACTGAGTTTTGTTTACTGATCAAAATAGCATCAACAGTAACGGCAGGGCGGGGGTAGGAGTAGGTGTACATAAGAGAGTTTTAAGTTTCATGTTCCAGGTTGTAGAATGTCATTCATGGTAATTTTAGTCATTCAATTGTCATTTTATAGTCATTCAATTGTAAAAAAACAGACGCGAAGCAATTGACAAAAAAATGACACGAAGTTAATGACCACCAATGACAAACCCCTTGATTCGGTCTTCCGTCTCCGGACTTTCTAGTCTTTTACTATCCGTTTCATCACCCGCATCTGATGGGTATATCTTTTTGTATCGACATTGAAAATTCCAAACTGGTCAACATTGTCGATGCGGACTTTACCTGAAGCGTGAATTATTTTACGCTTTTCCCAGATAATTCCAACATGCACAATTTGCCCTTCATCATTGTCGAAAAAAGCCAAATCGCCGGGGCGGGCTTCTTCCACAAAACTAATAGCTGTTCCGCAGTGAACCTGCTTGCTTGCATCGCGGGGCAACGCAATGCCAATCATTTTATAAATAATCTGGGTAAATCCTGAACAATCGATACCAAGAGGAGATCGGCCTCCCCATAAATAGGGCGCATTAAAGTATTTTAAAGCCTGGTCAATCATTGTTTTGCGAATATTTGCCGGCTTTCTGTAAGTATAATTTCCGGTATGACGAAAAATTTCCTGCTGAATCGAAAATTCTTTCAGGTAAGGACGCCAGAAAGGAAGAGTGCTTCCGGCAACAATCATCATTGTTTGTTCTGCATTTACCGGAATAATGTTAAAAATATCAGTTGACACAGCAAATGGAGCCTGTTCAATTTTTTGGTAATTTTTTTCAGTCAGCGGAGTGATCATTTTCATGTCAACCCAACCATCATAACCATCGAAAGCCAATTTTACATGCGCCCAACCAAGCATTATTTCATTCACAACGAAATGTTCGCCATATAAAATCTGGGTGATCATTTCACTTTGTTCTGAAGGTTCTTTTCGCACTGGTATGATGCTTAACCCGGAAATGCCGTAATTCATGAGTGGTTTATTTATTCAGGAAAATTGGCGACAGCACTTCAGGTTTCCCACTTATTGCTGTTTATGCTTGTTTCCCGAAGATTTTATTAATTTTAGTTTTTCAAAGATAGAACTTAACAGTTACTTTCTAAATTGCAAAGGTTTTAAATACCATTATTTATGAAAAAATATTTTACCAGTCTTGTTCAGTCTTATCATTGGTTTTTCCTTTCAATGGTTTTTGTCATTGGCATCGGATTGATTTTTTTAATATTCCCAGGTGAAAGCCGCTTCAAATACGAATTTCAGAAGGGAAGCCCGTGGCGGCACGAAACGCTGATCGCTCCATTCGACTTTGCTATTATGAAAACGGAAGCCGAAATAAAAACAGAAAACGACTCTTTATTAAAAAAATACAGGCCGTATTTTACATTCGACACCTTGGTTGGTCGTTCCGCAATCAACGAATTTTCAGTAGCGATTTCAAAATTTACCGAAAGTGATGAAAAAATAAAGTCATCAGACCTGTTTAAGGAATTACCGGGTATTTTAGATAAAATATATAAAACCGGTATTTTACAACAATCTACTGATTCGTATAAAGAACTCGCCGGGAAATCAGAAATCATGGTTATTAAAGGGCAAAAGGCGATCAAAACGCCTGTTGATCAATTGTTTTCAATTAAAACTGCCTATACGAAACTGAATGATACGATTCGCGCTTTAACAGGCAAACTCTATCCTGATTTTTTAAAGTCCCTTAATATCAGCGATTTTGTTGTTGAAAACCTTTATTATGACGAGCAGCTTAACCGAAACGAGAAGAAGCAATTGCTCGATAAACTTTCAGCCACAAAAGGAATGGTTCAGGCTGGAGAGCGGATCATTTTTCAGGGCGATCTGGTGGGGCAGGAAAAATACATGATTCTTGAG
>JAUYEQ010000470.1 GCA_030691295.1 Bacteroidota bacterium | reverse complement strand
ACATTTATGGTAGCAATGAGTACCTCCCTGGTCGACGGGGCCTGGGGCCGCGACAGTGCAGTTTATCGTATCACCGGGGTATTTACAGTTATTGGTGGCTGGTTTATTACAGGGCTTGCCGCTTTTTCAGTTACTTTTTTACTATCAATATTTTTGGGATGGGCTCAGCTTATCGGAGTAATTTGTCTGGTTGGTTTTGTTACATTCTCCTTTTACAGATCGAATATAATTCATCAAAAACGTGAAGGTGTTCTGCTCGACACCGCTGAAGAAGTGGAAGAAAACCGTTCAATGAATACCCTCTTCGAAAAATGCAACAATGGGATTACAAAAACACTGAACACAATTAACGATTTATACAACGAAACAATCGTTCAGTTAATTAAGGAAGACCACAAGGAATTGAAAAAACAATTGAAGGTTTCGACCCAGCTGGAAGAAAAGCTCAATAACAAAAGGAATAAACTTTACCAGGCTATTCCTACTTTACCTGCTTCCGAATCAGTTGAAGCAACCCATTATTCTATTCTGACACTCGATTATCTGAAAGAAATTGCACATTGTGCTACTTTTCTGGTAGATCCTGTTTACAATCATGTTGACAACAACCACAAACCTTTGACTGAATCTCAGGCTGAGGAATTGACTAAAATGGCAGAAGCATTTGATAAATTCATGAAACTGGTTTTGAGTTCAATTGAAAACAACAATCAGGAAAACCTGAATAAGATAACTGCCGAGCATATAAAGATCATTGAAATGGTCAAAGAATCACGCAAAAACCTGATCAAAACAATCAAACGCAAAGAAGTGGGAACAAAAACCAGTATGTTGGTTCTTACCATATTGAGTGAAACCAGAAATATCCTGATCTATACCGTCAATATGATGAGAATTCAGAATGACTTTACTGTTACCGTAAAAGAAGAGAAATAAAAAATTCTCATTATTGAAATGATAGAAAAGATAGTCTTCATCGGAGCTGGAAACCTTGCCACTCAACTCGCTTTGGCCGCATTTGAAAAAGGAATTCAGATAAAACAGGTCTTTAGCCGCAAAATTGAATCGGCCAAAGAACTTGCAGAAAAAGTGAATGCCGGTTTTACAAATGATTTGTCGCAATTACTTCCTGATGCTGATTTATACATCATTGCAGTAAAAGATTCTGCCATTCAGGAAGTATTGGAAAACCTGAACCTGAGCGAAGATTCTCTGATCGTACACACTGCGGGAAGTGTCCCGATGAGCATTCTGGAAGGATTCTCGAACAATTACGGGGTTTTTTATCCTTTGCAAACATTTTCTAAAAGCAGAAAGGTCGATTTTTCAAACATTCCGATTTGTATAGAATCCAATCATCCTTCCAACTTCCTGAAACTGGAAAAACTGGGTGAAAGACTTTCGGGTTCGGTTAGCCAGATCAATTCTGATGAACGAAAAACTTTGCATCTGGCTGCTGTTTTTGTCAACAACTTTGTAAATCATTTTTATACAATTGGCGCCGAAATTCTTCATGATAAAAAGCTTGATTTTGATCTTTTAAAGCCGCTTATCAATGAAACTGCTGAGAAAATACAAACATTAAATCCGGTTGAAGCGCAGACCGGGCCGGCAAAACGAAATGACAAAGCGATCATCGATGCCCAATTAAAAATGCTTCATAATAAGCCTGATTTTCGGGAAATATATAGTATTGTGACCGAAAGTATTTTTCAGCTTCAACAAAAACATGATCATGGCCTTCTTTAAAGAACGATTAAAAAATATCAAAGCATTTATTTTCGACGTTGATGGCGTACTTTCGATGGACACTTCACCCCTTGACGAAAATGGCGATCCGGTGCGAACAGCCAATGTCAAGGATGGATTTGCCATTCGTTTAGCGCTTCAGAACGGGTTTAAGATTGCAGTTATCACCGGGGCAAATACGCAACGCGTAAAACTTCGATACAAAAAATTGGGTGTCGAACACATTTACCTGAATTCATTCAATAAAACCGAATGTCTGGATGAAATCCTTGTAAAAACCGGTTTGCAAAAAGACCAGATCCTCTACATGGGCGACGATCTGGTCGATTTTCAGATCATGAAAGAAATTGGAATCCCAACCTGCCCGCTGGATGCCGTTCCTGAAATTAAAGCCATTTCGCTGTTTATTTCAGATAAAAAAGGAGGAGAAGGCTGCGTTCGCGACGTGATTGAACAAGTGATGCGCTCACAGGGGAAATGGTTTGGTCAGGAAATCCGCGGGATAAAAGCGGATTGAAAGGCAAGCCCCATCCCCAGCCCTTCCCCAAAAGGGAAGGGAGTCTGGCATTTCAGGTTCAGAAAGATTGTCCAATAATCTTAAATTTCAAAAAAACAAAGCCAACAAATGGATGATCAATACATTAAACCCAATTCAATACACCTCCCCTTCGGGGAGGATGGGAGGGGCTTTCACGAAATAATTCTTGCATCAAAATCGCCGCGACGCCAGCAATTACTAAGCGATCTGGGATTAAAATTCCGCGTTCAGTCAATGGATATTTCCGAAGATTTTCCGAAAGGATTGGGAATGACCGAAATTCCTGTCTATCTGGCGGAACTGAAAGCAGAAGCTTTTCGGCCATTCCTGAAAAACAATCAACTCGTAATTACCGCTGACACAATTGTTTGGCTTAATGGCAAAGTGCTCAATAAACCAACCGATTATGCCGACGGATTCAGGATGTTGCGTGATTTATCAGGCAATAAACATCAGGTAATAACTGGCGTTTGCCTGCTTTCGACCGAGAAAAAAGTATCGTTTTATGCATCGACCGATGTCTGGTTCAAGGAACTGAGCGACGAAGAAATCAATTATTACCTCGAAAACTTTCGGCCATACGATAAAGCCGGTGCCTATGGAATTCAGGAATGGATCGGCTATATTGGTATCAACCACATCGAAGGCTCGTTTTTCAATGTGATGGGATTACCGATTCAAAGCCTTTACGAACACCTGAAAACTTTTTGAAATCGCTAATCAAATTCATTTATTATCTTAGCCGGTGTAAAAAATAAAGTTCTGAAATGAAAACAAATAAATATTCGCTCATTTTTCTTTTTCTGGTAATTTTTTTAATTTTTACCGGATGCCAGCCAAAGCACCCTAAAATTGGGATCCTTATTCACAGTTAC
>JAUYEQ010000463.1 GCA_030691295.1 Bacteroidota bacterium | reverse complement strand
AGATATTTTGTACGATGCCAATGATTTCGGCATTATGGTCATTTTCCATGGATGCACCTTGCCGCGCGGATGGGAACGTATGTATCCCAATTTTGCAGCAAGCGAAGCCGTTTTGGCCAGCGAAAACCTCCATTTTGGCCAGCGCAGTTGCGACAACGAAGCGTTCAATGGCTGCCTGCATCCGTTTATACGCAACGCAGTGGGCAGCATGGACTTTGGCGGAAGTGCCCTCAATAAGTTCTACAATGCCAATAACACTCAGGGCAGGGGTTCCAAACGAATCACTTCCGATGTTTACGCTTTGGCAACAGCTGTTTTGTTTCAAAGTGGTGTTCAGCATTTCGCTTTGGCACCCAATAACCTGACCGACGCTCCCGAATGGGCCATCAGCTTTATGAAAGAAGTGCCTACAACCTGGGACGAAGTTCGCTTGATCGACGGTTATCCTGGAAAATATGTAGTGCTGGCCCGTCGGCATGGTGTGAAATGGTACGTTGCAGGTATCAATGCCCAAAAGGAACCGTTGAAACTGAATGTCAAACTACCAATGCTTCAGGCTGGAGCAGAACTCCGGTTGTATAGTGACGGCGACCTGTTAAACGGTAAAGTTTCAACGACTAAAATGAATAAGAAACAGGAAATCGAATTGACGATTCCTGTCAATGGCGGGGTTTTACTTATATCGTCGCAATTCTGAACTTGCTTTTCTTAAGCCTCCCCTTTTGGGGGAGGTTTGGAGGGGGCTTCAAATCATAAACCTATGAAAAAAATATACGGCATTATTATCCTGATTTTTCTGACCCTTTGCTTATACGCAGAGGATGGGCATAAGCTTTGGCTTCGTAACTCAAGTACAAAACCGGTGAATGTGGTTTGTGCCAAAAACTCACCAACCTTGACAATCGCCAAACAGGAACTTCAGAACGGATGGAGGGGAGAGATGGGAACCTCTGTGAATCTTGTAATCAAGGCCGACAAAGCTATTCGCGGAGATGGGTTCAGAATCAGTAAAAACACCATTCAGGCCAATACCGAAAATGGGATTTTGTATGGTGTTTACGAGCTATTGCGCCGTCAGCAAACCGGAGAAGACATTCAGGAGGAAATTTGTAATCCTTCCTACGACCGCCGGATACTAAACCATTGGGACAATCTTGACGGCTCGATTGAGCGCGGTTATGCCGGTCTTTCTATTTTCTGGCGCAAGGGCGATGCGTTTACCGTCACCGAAACCGACAAAACCCTTTGGCTTGAATATGCCCGTGCCAATGCTTCAATTGGCATAAATGGATCGGTACTCAATAACGTAAATGCATCACATCTGATGCTGACCAGCGATTATCTGCAACGGGTAAAAGCTATTGCCGAAGTTCTTCGTCCATACAGAATCAAAACATACCTTTCAGTTATATTTTCTTCGCCTGCGCAGATTGGTGGCTTAAAAACTTCCGATCCGCTAAATCCTGAAGTTGCCCAATGGTGGAAAGACAAAGCAAAAGAAATTTATAACCTTATTCCTGATTTTGGCGGATTTCTGGTGAAAGCCAATAGCGAAGGCCAACCCGGACCTCAGGATTTTGGACGCACCCATGCCGATGGAGCCAATATGCTGGCCGATGCCCTCAATCCGTTTGGTGGAATCGTGATGTGGCGGGCTTTTGTTTACAGCGCTTCAGACGAAGATCGGGCAAAACAGGCGTACCTGGAATTTATGCCATTCGACGGACAGTTTCGCGACAATGTGATTATTCAGGTAAAAAATGGCCCGATTGACTTTCAACCGCGCGAACCATTCAGCCCGCTTTTTGGCGCCATGAAAAAAACAACGGTAATGCCCGAATTGCAAATCACCCAGGAATATCTGGGGCATTCCGTTCATCTGGCCTTTTTGGCGCCTATGTGGGAAGAATTCTTGCAAAGCGATACTTACCAGGAAGGTGCCGGTAGCACGGTTGCCCGATGTACCGACGGAAGTATTTTTCCGCAGTCCCGAATATTCGGGACGGCAATTGCAGGAGTCGCCAATATTGGTCTGGACGCCAACTGGTGCGGACATCATTTTGGCCAGTCGAACTGGTATGCCTTTGGTCGTTTGGCCTGGAACAGCTCAATGAAAAGTGAACAGATTGCCGATGAATGGATCAAACTAACTTTTGGAAAAACAACTGATAATAAAGATGATTCCGCTATCGACTGGAACCTGAATTTTCTGTCGCCGGTGAAACAGATGATGTTGGAGAGTCGCGAAGCGATTGTTGATTTCATGATGCCATTGGGATTGCACCATATTTTTTCAGCAAATGGACATTACGGTCCCGGCCCATGGTGGGCGCCCAAAGGAATGCGAAAAGACTGGACTCCTCCGTACTATCATCAGGCTGATTCGCTGGGAATTGGATTCGATCGGACGAGTACCGGCAGTAACAACCTCAGCCAATATCAGGAACCGCTTCGTTCTGTTTATAGCAATCCGGCAACTTGTCCCGAGGCTTACCTTTTGTGGTTCCATCACTTGCCTTGGGATTATAAAATGAAAAGTGGCCGATCGTTGTGGGATGAGTTGTGCTATCATTATGACGGTGGTGTACAGCAGGTTCGCCGGTTCCAACAGGTTTGGGATCAGGCAGAACGATTTGTTGACCGTGAACGATTTGTGGATGTTCAGAGAAGACTGCGCGACCAAAGCCTCAATGCTCTCGAATGGAAAGACGCCTGTTTGTTGCATTTCCAGAAGTTTAGCAGAAAGCCTATCCCGTACAACCTCGAACGGCCAATGTATAATCTGGACTATTTAATTGAAAAGGACACAAAAAGAGTAGGCGACTACCAACATTGATACAAGTCATAAAAAAGAAATATAAACCAATAACCAGCTAAAATACTACAATGAACAAAAGCAAGATTTCAGGCCATCGGTTTCGATTGGCAATGGTATCACTTATTACCCTTTTTTGTTTGTATGCCAATGGTTCTTTTGGGCAACAACTCAGGCTCAACGATTTGGAGTATTTCGAAAAACCGGGTTTAAATGTACTTGTATTCAGTAACCAGTATAATGGAATGTTTTTCGATGAAAAAACTGCCGGAATCGAAATCATTCATCATGGCGTACGAACTTCTACCGGAGGTGCCGTAAGGTTGCAAAATACTCCGGAACAATGGGATTTGATTCCCATTATGGTCGAACGGAAAGTGAATAAAGACAAGAGTATTGATGTTGTTTTACGTTACGAGGATTTTGATTTTAATTCAAGGGTAAATGTTGCAGCAAAAGGCAATGGCTTGGAAATCAATGTTTATCTGGATAAGGCAATCCCGGAAATTTTCCAAGGTATCCCGCCTCAAATACCCGGATTGAACCCATCAGCAAAAAAATAACCCAGTTTGCTAAACATACCACATTTGACGATAGGGGCAGAGGCGAATTATATCTTGATGCAGCATACAAAGACAAATTAAAAAACTATGTTTTGAAATACAAGGAAACTATCGACAACAACATTAAGGATAATCCGTATGGAGTGCCGGTTATAACCAGTGGTTGGGGCGGAACTTCGCATGCAATAAATTGGTCGATAACCAATTATTTTGTGCACAAAGCTTATCCTGATGTAATTGGTGCTGAATATATTTACAAAAGACTTAATTATGTGTTGGGTTGTCATCCGTATTCAAATTTATCCTTTGTAAGTTCGGTGGGTACCAAGTCAAAAAAAGTTGCTTATGGAGCTAACAGAGGCGACTTTACTGCAGTTGCCGGTGGTGTTGTTCCCGGATTGATATTGCTGAAACCGGATTACCTCGAAAATAAGGATGATTGGCCTTTCCTGTGGGGCGAAAACGAATGCATCATCGACGGTGGCGCATGGTATGTTTTCCTGGCAAATGCGGTTAACGAGCTACAGAAAGAGAATAAATAGTACATAGTATAAAATGTGTTTTTATTGAACAAGGGAAAATTGACGAGATAAATATCAAATCGGATTAACCATAATACGATGTCTTGAAAACCTTATTTTTTTAAAGAAACAACCTCAGTAGAAAGTAAATAACTAATTTAAACAAACCTTATTACCTTATTTATGAAAGTTGATATTCATTTATTATTGAAACTAAATTTTGTCAGGGCAAATTTTAATAAGGTAATAAGGTGTGGGCTATGAGCGTGGATTTTCTACTAAGGTAGCCTATTGAAATAAGGTTTAAAGAAATGGCAATAAATGTTTTTTATAAAACCAATTTAAAAATAAATCAATGAAAAATTATAAATCATTCATATTTGGTCTGGCAGTTTTAGGAGTTGGCAGCTTGTCAGCTCAAAATCCCATTGTTCGCAATCAGTTTTCTGCCGACCCAACTGCAAGGGTGTTCAATGGCAAAGTATATGTTTTTCCTTCGCATGATATACCTGCTCCGGAAGGAAAGGGTTTGAGAAAAGACTGGTTTTGTATGGCAGACTATCACGTTTTTTCTTCTGAAAACCTGACCGACTGGACTGATCACGGTATGATTGTTAGCCAGAACAAAGTGGCTTGGGTCGATTCAACTACTTACAGTATGTGGGCTCCCGATTGTATTGAACGGAACGGAAAGTATTACTTCTATTTTCCGGCCAACAAAAACGTCGCTGATCCAAACGGAAGAAAAGGTTTTGGTATTGGAGTCGCTGTGGCCGACAAACCTGAAGGACCTTATATTCCGCAAACCGAACCTATTAAAGGCGTTAATGGGATCGATCCGAATGTGCTCATCGACAAAGACGGACAGGCTTATTTGTACTGGTCGATGGGAAATCTATTTGTGGCCAAGTTAAAAGAGAATATGCTTGAATTGGATTCAGAACCGTTGGCAATTCCCAATCTTCCACAGAAAGGATTGAAGGAAGGTCCTTTTGTTTTTGAACGCAATGGCGTTTATTACCTTACTTTTCCACATGTTGAAAACAAAATTGAACGACTCGAATATGCTATTGGCAACAATCCAATGGGACCTTTCAAAATGACGGGAGTGATCATGGATGAATCGCCCGAAAACTGCTGGACCAATCATCAATCTATTGTTCAGTATAACAATCAATGGTATTTGTTCTATCATCACAACGATTATTCTCCGAAGTTCGACAAAAACAGATCGATAAGGGTCGATAGTTTGTTTTTTGATACCGATGGTAAAATTCGGAAAGTAATCCCAACATTGCGTGGGGTAGGAGTGACTTCAGCCAAAGAAAACATTCAACCCGATCGGTACAACAAGCTCAGCAAAACCGGTGCATCCATTGCACTTCTTGATACGGTCAATACTTTTTCCGGCTGGAAAACAATTCTTGAAGCTCCCGAAGCCTGGGTACAATACAATACCGTTGATTTTGGAAGGAAGAAATTGAAGACGGTTGAGGTAAAGGCCCAGTCAGAAAATGGAAGCACTTTGCAAATCAGGTTGGATAAAGCCGATGGTCCTGTAATTGCTGAAGTAAATGTTCCAAAAAGTAAAAACTGGAATACAGTTGAAGCAAAAGTATCAAAATTTCAATCTGGAATTCACAACCTGGTTTTGGTAATGAAAGATGAAAATAAAACTGAAATTGACTGGCTGCAGTTCAAATAAATGAGGAATTATTTATGAATTTCAAATCGTTAATTGTTACTTGTTTGGTTTAACCTCTGCGAGGTAAACGCTGTTAGGGGCTTGTTTTTACTAATACAATACTAAATCTACTACGGAGAAATTTCCGCGTAGCGCCTGCCGGCCTCAGGCAGGGATAAAGTATTGTAGATCAATACAACCAAAATTTGCACTTCCGCGTAGCGGATAAATTTATTATTTTACCGGACAACAATGACTCAAAATACATAAATTAAAGAAAATATGAGAAAAATATCCTGTTTTGTTATTGCAGTATCATTTTGGGCGGCTTCACTAACTTTTGGCCAGACAAAAATTCCTGCAAATATTACTATTTCCAAAGCCGATATCGCAAAAGCTGGGAAGTTTGTTCCTGCTCCGGAAATTGGCGAACCTGTAAGTTCGGTAAAACTTTATGAGCCACGGTGGATTGAAGCCACGGATGCTGCTCCTGCTTATGGTGTTGTTGAAGGCTCCATATTTCCTGTTGATCCAAACGGCTGGCCCATTAATTTCAGGGTATTGTTGCCAGCCAGTTGGTCTCATCGTTCCATTCAGGCCGGAGGAGGTGGAATAAACGGTACAATTACAGTAAGAGAGGGCAAAAATTCGATGGTTGACAAAGGATTTGCTTTGTATGGAAGCGACTCCGGGCATCAGGCAGGTGGCATGGGTTTTGGAGGAGCACAGAGCAAACCATTGGCATCAGGTCCGACCCCGGGAGACGAATGGGCTTTGAATGATGAAGCAATCCGGAATCTTGGTTACATGCAGATGAAGAAAACCCATGACGCCGTAATGGTAATCATTGAGCGGGTATATGGGAAGCGGCCTGTGTTCAATTATTATGTGGGAAACTCGCAGGGTGGACGCGAAGCGCTCACAGTAGCTCAACGATACCCGAAAGATTACAACGGAATAATTGCCAATGTTCCGATTGTAAACTTTTCGAGCTTAATGCTTGCTCCCGAACTGATGAAAATTCAGGAAAAATCGTTGAAAAACTGGGTGACACCGGCCAAGGTAAATGCCATCAGGGTCGAATTTCTCAGACAAGGCGATCAGCTTGACGGACTTGCCGATGGGATAATTAGCAACTACATGGCTGCACGGGCTATTTTTAATGTGAACGATGGAATTGGCCCAACCGATCCATGGGCTGCATTGCGTGCGCCTGACAACATTGATCCTGACCCGAATGACAAGTCGGAATCGGCTAAACTAACTGATGAACAAATCAAAACAATGGAATTTGTATATAGTTCTTACCAATTTGCAACCCCATTGGCCAACGGGGTAACCTCGTTTGGTATGTGGCTGCCTACAACCGAACCCGATGGTTTCGGAATGATTACCGGTCAACGATTTAAAGGCCAGGAAGGCGCCGGAGAAAACGCTCCTGTTCACGGTTCTTTGGGCACAATTGGCGTTACCGGGTTTCTGATGCAGGACATTAAAGCCAATCCGCTCGATTACGTTGAAGGAGGAAAATGGAACAAACGTAGGGAGCAACTGTCAGAATGGATTGATTCTACAAATCCTGATCTTTCAGCTTTTTATAAAAATGGCGGAAAGATGATCATTACCATTGGTGCAATAGATAACATTGCTTCCTGCGGCGCTCAGCTCGATTATTACCAGTCGCTTATCGACAAAATGGGACGAAATACAATTGATCAGTTTGCCCGTTTATATGTGGTTCCTCAGGCTGGACATGGTTTATCGGGGAAAAGTTATAAAGTAAACGGCGAAGGAAAACCTGTGGATGTTAAAAACATTCCCGGACCTGATGGAAACGATAATATGAATCTGATGATGGCTTGGGTTGAAGAAAATCGGGCACCGTCCAAAACACTTGTTATCGATCCAAAAGGCAAAATTGGAGATAAACAGGAAGGAGCAGGATATTTGCTGTGTTCGTATCCAAATTATTCCAAATATAAAGGAGGACCGGCTGATCAGGTATCTTCATTTGTGAGTGAGGCTCCATAATACTAAATTCAATACAAATTCAAGTATGCTCTTTGTTTCAAAAATAAAAAATTAGATGTATGAAAAGATTATTGCTGATAATAGTTATTGCTGTTTTTCTTGTGAATTGTTCATCTCACAAAGTAGATGTCTCACAAAACAAGACACTAAAAGAGGTTTATAAAGAAGCTTTTAAAATTGGTTGTTCTGTCAATGATGACATTGTTAATGGTTCCGATTCGGTTTCAGGGAGGCTTGTTGTTAATCAATTCAATTCCATTACTCCTGAAAATGTTCTGAAGGCCGAAATCGTCCATCCGAAACCTGATGTGTGGAATTTCGCGCCGGGTGATGCATTTGTCAAGTTCGGGGAAGAACACAACATGTTTATTGTTGGACATACACTAATTTGGCACAACCAAACACCTGATTGGTTTTTCAGGGACGAACACGGGATTACAAAATCACACGATGCGTTGGTGGAGCAAATGAGGAGCTACATTGAGCAGGTAGCCGGAAGATATACTGGCAGGATTCATGCGTGGGATGTAGTGAACGAGGTGATTGACAACGATGGATCGTACAGGCCAACCACTTGGGTAAAAGGTATTGGCGATGGGGACGAGTTGGTGAAATTGGCTTTCAAATTTGCCAACCAGTATGCTCCTGACGCAGAATTGTATTACAATGATTTTAACGCCTGGCGCCCTGCCAAACGTGACGGAATTGCCCGGATGGTACGCATGCTTAAAAAAGAAGGTATCCGTATTGACGGTATTGGTATTCAGGGTCACTGGGGTTTAAATTTTCCAAAGAATGAATACATCGAAGCGGCTATTGACACCTTTGCTGCCCTGGGCGTAAAGGTCATGATTACCGAACTGGACGTGGATGTGCTTCCGGTGACCAAAGAAGGTCAGTTGATTGGTAATATTATGAGCGATCCTCAATGGCAGTTGGAAGAATTCAAAACTTTTATGGATCCATATTCCAAAGGACTTCCTGCCAATGTTGAAGTACAACTGGCTGATCGTTATGCCGAACTATTTGATATTTTTTACAAGAAACGAGATAAGATTGACCGGGTTACCTTATGGGGGCTTCACGATGGTATGTCTTGGAAAAATGACTATCCGGTGCCGGGTCGGACCAATTATCCGTTGCTATATAATAGGGATAAAACCCCTAAACCAGCAATGGATGCGGTTTTAAATGTTCCCAAAAGGTGAAATCGTATCGTAAGGTAAGTTCAGGACAAAATTTAGTGGGTTTCGGCTAATGTGAGCATGGGGCATGGAGCAAACCTCAAGCATCATTAGCAGCTGTTACACGACAATATTAAGTGAGGATCGAAAATTTTACAAACAATTGAAATTCTGTTTTTATGAAACATACTTTTTTCTGGATACTAATCCTTGCATTGGTTTATGAAGCCAATTCACAAAACAAATCCTTGAAACTTTGGTACGAACAGCCCGCCAAACAATGGGTTGAAGCTTTGCCAATTGGAAACGGTCGCTTAGGAGCCATGATTTATGGCGACCCCGTAAACGAAGTGATTCAACTGAATGAAGAAACCTTATGGGCTGGCAGCCCCAACCGGAACGACAATCCCGATGCAAAAGGATCGTTGGAAGAAGTCAGGAAGCTGATTTTTGACGGCAAGTACAAGGAAGCACAGGATTTGGTAAACAAGAATTTTATAACGAAAGCTTCACATGGAATGCCCTACCAAACGGTTGGTAACCTGAAGTTAACATTCCCCGGACATGAGAATTATACCAATTATTATCGTGAACTCGATTTGGAAAAAGCAATAGCATCTTCGCGTTACGAATCAAACGGAGTAAAATACGAAACCAGTGTGTTTTCTTCTTTTCCCGACCAGGTCATCATTGTGCAAATTAAAGCTGATAAGCCGGGTTCAATCACATTTTCGGCAGCAATGGACAGGCCGAAACCATCTGTGGTAAATGTTACCGCCAATGCGAACGGCGAACTCATCATGTCAGGAATTACCAGCGAATTTGAAAAGATGCCCGGAAGTGTAAAGTTCGAGGCCAAGGTCAAAATCGTGGCTAAAGGAGGTAAGGTAACCGCTTCAGAATCTTCATTGGATGTTGCCAATGCTGATTTGGTAACGCTTTATATTTCAATGGCTACCAGTTTTGTGAATTACCAGGATGTGAGCGCCAATGCCACAGAAAGAGCGAATGCTTATCTTCAGAAAGCCTTGAAAAAGAAGTACGATCAGGCTTTAAAAGATCATGTTGCTGATTTTCAGAACTACTTTAACAGGGTGAAACTTGATTTGGGTGTAACCGATGCAGCAAAGAAACCAACCAACATACGTTTGGCCGAGTTTGCCACAGGAAACGATCCTCAGTTTGTGAGTATTTACTTCCAATTTGGTCGGTACTTATTGATTTCTTCTTCACGCCCAGGCGGACAACCGGCAAATCTTCAGGGAATATGGGCCGATGAGTTAGCTCCGGCATGGGATAGCAAATATACGGTGAACATCAATACCGAAATGAATTACTGGCCGTCGGAAATTACCAATATGACGGAAATGAATGAACCGCTAGTCCAGATGATTCGCGAACTTTCGGAAACGGGTAAAAAGACTGCCCAAGATATGTATGGTGCGCGCGGATGGGTACTTCACCACAACACGGATATATGGCGCATTAACGGGCCGATCGATGGGGCAACCTGGGGTATGTGGCCAATGGGTGGAGCGTGGCTTTCGCAACACTTGTTCGAGAAATATGCTTTCAGTGGCGATAAAGAATTCCTGAAATCAGTTTATCCTGTAATTAAAGAATCAGCCATGTTTTTTCTCGACTTCCTGGTTGAAGAGCCTGTAAATCATTGGTTGGTGGTTTGTCCGTCTACTTCTCCGGAGAATAACCCGCAAGGTCGCCCATCGACTTTGGCTGCCGGAGTAACCATGGACAACCAATTAGTATTCGATATTTTCACCAGAACCATGGAAGCAGCTCAAATTCTGAACACCGATCAGGAATTGGTTGTGACACTTAGCGAAACCTTAAAAAGAATGCCTCCTATGCAAATTGGGAAATGGGGACAATTGCAGGAATGGATGGAAGATTTAGACAATCCAACCGATCAACATCGTCACGTATCTCATTTGTATGGTCTTTTCCCGTCAAACCAGATTTCGCCTTACCGCAATCCTGAATTATTCAGTGCAGCAAAGACCACCTTAATTGCGCGCGGCGATGCATCAACCGGATGGTCGATGGGCTGGAAAGTGAATTTCTGGGCGCGTTTGCTTGATGGCGACCATGCCTATAAACTGATTACGGAACAATTGAAACCTATCCTTCCGGGTGGCAGAATGGCCGGAGGAACCTATACGAACCTTTTTGATGCTCACCCACCATTCCAGATTGATGGTAACTTCGGGTGCACAGCAGGTATCGCCGAAATGCTGCTGCAAAGTCAGGATGGCGCTGTACATTTGCTGCCAGCCCTTCCTTCGGTTTGGAAAGATGGAAGCGTAAGCGGACTAAAGGCCAGAGGCGGTTTTGAGGTCGATATGCAATGGAAGAATGGCGAAAGAACCAAGGCAACCATTAAATCTTCAATTGGTGGAAACTGTCGCATACGTTCATACTCTCCGCTCAAAGGCAAAGGCTTAAAAGAAGCCAAAGGAGAAAACCCCAACACATTCTTCACTGTGGCTGAAATTCAAGCGCCTTTAAATCATTCAAATGCTCCGGCTACTGCGTCTGACTTAAAAAAAATATTTGAATATGATTTGGCAACGAAAAAAGGAGATGTTTTTAAAATAGGAAAACTTTGATCCCAAATTATCCAATTGAATCTTATACAGAATTTTCTAATCAATACTTGTGGTAATCTTTGATAGGATTCTGGCTCTAATTCGAAAAAAGATTTCTTTTCCTGCTGGTCGCATATCTCTGGAAAGAATCTCCTTTCTCCGAAACACAAATGACCAATATTGGCGGAAAGAAATTTACTGCCACAATTAGCGGTCAAACTGCCCGAGCAACAATTGCCTATGCCTGTAAATTCGCCTTTTCAGGAGGAATGTCGGTAACAAAATACATGACGTAAGTAGTTGGTTCCAATTGCGGACCAAACAGTATCGGCCAGCAACTGGAAACAAATGTCAGATTGTACCCAAATCCGGTAAAAGACCACTTGCGAATCAGATCCGAAAAAAGAATTGATCTGGTGATCGTTCGTAATTTGATGGGACAAACAGTCAAAACCGTTTCGGTAAATAACCTGGAAGCCACGCTTGATTTGAGTCAGGTTCCGGTCGGAAGTTATTTAATAACCCTGAAGTTGGCCGATGGAAGACTTTCAACCGAAAAAATTGTGAAACTATAAAGTTGAGACCGTTCCTAAAAGTATAATTGCCCGCAGAAAACTTTTTCCCCTGCGGGCTTTTTTGTGTGGTAATTCTAAAAAGTGTGCCTTTATATAGCCAAATTCCAGATCAATTGTATCCTACAAAAAAAGAACTTGCTTATGCTCTAAGTATTACTACATTTAAGCCTCCGAAAATGGAAAAACCGAACCTGTTAAGTCTGCGCAACTACAATTTAATATTTAAGAGAAACTGCTATGAGGGTGAACGAATTAATCAAGGATGAAAATTTCCAGGTTGTAATTGTTGACGATACGGTTGAACACCTTGAGCTCTTGTCTGATATACTTACCAATGAAGGATATTTGGTTCGTTCGTTTGACAGCGGGGAATTTGCTTTGCGCAGCATAAAGGAAAATCAACCATCGCTTGTTCTGCTTGATATTTTGATGCCTGTGATGGATGGTTTTGACGTGTGCCGCCAATTGAAAGCCGATGAAAACACGTGCAACATACCAGTTATTTTCATCAGTGGGTCGGGCGACAAGGAATCAATGTTAGCAGGATTTCAGGTTGGAGGGGTCGATTTCATAAGTAAACCATTTCAAAAAGAAGAAATACTTGCCCGTGTGAGAACCCACATTAGCTTGTTTCAGCTTCAGGTAGATTTGAATGTCAAAAACCAAAAACTGGAACAAGAAATCAGAAGGCGACAACAGATCGAACTGGTTTTAACAGAAAGCGAAGATCGATTTCGTACTACTTTATACAGCATTGGCGATGGGGTAATAACTACTGATGCTGAGAGGAAGGTCAGGCTTATGAATCCGGTTGCAGAACAACTAACCGGATGGTCGCAGACAGATGCCGCCGGCAAAATACTGGAAGAAGTTTTTCCGATTATCAATGAAGAAACAAGGGCGCAAGTTGAAATTCCGGTAAGGAAAGTACTTCGCGAAGGAGTAATAGTTGGACTTGCCAACCATACGCTGTTGATTGCCAAAGATGGTACTGAAAGGCCAATTGCCGACAGTGGTTCACCCATCCGGAACAAAAACGGAGAAATTGTTGGGGTGGTTTTGGTATTTCAGGATCAGACAGAGCAACGCAAGGCTGAAAAAAGGCTACTCGAAAGTGAGTTCTTTTTCAGGGAGTCGCAACGGGCAGCTTACCTTGGATCCTATAAATTTGATCTTGCTACCGGTTTCTGGGATTCATCGGATGTACTCGATCGTATTTTTGGAATTGATAAAGAGTATGTAAGAGATGTTGAGGGGTGGAAGGATCTTATCCATACAGACGATCTTGAAATGATGGATAAGCACCTGAGTGAAGATGTATTGGGTGAACGAAAACCGTTTAACAAGGAATACCGGATCGTCAGGAAATCAGACGGGAAAATCAGGTGGGTAAACGGTTTGGGCCAGTTAAATCTGGATGCAGAAGGGAATATTCTATCACTGATTGGCACCATTCAGGACATTACCAAACGAAAACGAACGGATGATGTATTAAAAGAAAGCGAAGAAAAATTCAGAAGTCTTTTTGAAGATGCTACTGTTGGTATTTCGATGACCAATATCGATGGCACCATGCTAATTAACCGCCATTTACATGAAATGCTGGGTTATACAGAGGAAGGATTCAGGAATAAAAGATGGCAGGAAATTACACACCCCGACGATATTCAGGAAAGTGCGAATGTGGTAAAAACCTTGTTAGATGGGAAGGCTGAACGCCTTCGTTTCGAAAAACGGTATTTGAATAAAAACGGCGACGTCATCTGGACCGATGTCAGCACAACTTTGCACCGTGACAGTAATGACAATCCGCTTTATTTTATTACAAGTATAAACGATATAACCAAACGAAAAGAGGCAGAAGAAAGCTTGCGCAAGAACGAACAGAAATTCCGAGCACTTATTGAAAACAGTTCCGACGCTATTTCGCTCGTCGATGCCAGTGGTCTTGAATTTTACCATAGCTCTTCGTGTCAGCAGATTCTGGGTTATTCTGCTGAAGAACGAAATGGGAAAAGCATGATGGAGTTGATACATCCGGATGAAAGAGATTCGCTGATAGGTATGTTTACAGATATTCTCAAAAATCCGGGGATCGCCACCCTAATGCCAACGCGGGTTCGGCACAAGAACGGTTCGTGGCTCTGGATTGAAGGTATTGCAAATAATTTACTCGCCGATCCCGATATTCAGGCGATAGTTATCAATTTTCGCGATGTAACTGAACGAAGAAATGCCGAACAAGCGTTATTTGAAAGCGAAGAGATGATGCGCAATTCGCAATCGGTGGCACATTCATGTTCATATTCAACAAATCTGAATGAAAATGAACCAGGAGCAAGCTCATGGATATGTTCGCCTGAATTTTATAAAATATTTGGAATAGACAAAACATATCCTCATACAATAGAAGGTTGGGCGGGCTTTATTCATCCTGACTACCGCGAAGAAATGGTTGCTTATCATGAATATGTTATAAAAGAAAGAATACCGTTCGAACATGAATATAAAATAGTCCGTATCAGTGATGGCGTTGAGCGCTGGGTTTATAGTACAGGAAAACTTGAATTTGATAATAATGGGAATCCCGTCAGAATGCATGGAGCTATACAGGACATCACTGAACGCAAAATGGATATGGAAGCCATTCAGAATGAACGGCAATTACTGCGCACACTGATCGATCATTTGCCCGATCCGATCTATGTGAAAGACAACCAGGGCCGCAAAATGCTTGCAAACCGGGCCGACCTTGAAAATATAGGTGTTTTGAAAGAAAGTGACGTTTTGGGTAAATCTGATTTGGAACTATTTAATACTGAAACCGGTTATCGTGGTTATGAAGATGATTTAATTGTGATTGAAAACGGAAAACCGATTATTAATCGGGAAAAAATATTCGTTGATAAAAATGGTGAAAAACGTTGGTTGCTCACCACCAAGATTCCTATTTACAATGCAAATGGAAAAACTTCCGGACTTGTTGGCATTGGACGTGATATCACGGAACAAAAAAAAGCAAACGAAACGATACAGAAGCTTTCAAAGAGTATTGAACAAAGCCCTTCTACCATCGTAATTACCGATGTTTTGGGCAACATCGAATATGTTAATCCTAAATTTATTGAGATTACTGGTTACTCTTACGAAGAGGCAGTTGGCCAAAATCCACGCATGCTGAAATCTGGAGAAATGTCACCTGAAAAATACAAGGAACTCTGGGACATCATTTCATCGGGAGGAGTTTGGCGCGGCGAATTTCACAACCGCAGAAAAAACGGTGAAATGTATTGGGAATGGGCAACAATGACCTCGATTAAAGACGAATACGGAATCATTACCAATTACATTGCCATCAAAGAGGACATCAGTATTCGTAAACAAATGGAAGCTGACCTTATTATCGCCAAAGACAAAGCGGAAGAAAGTGATCGCTTAAAATCTGCATTCCTGGCCAATATGAGTCACGAAATACGTACGCCGCTCAACAGTATCATCGGATTTTCAGAGCTGTTGGATGATGCTGATTTTGAAGTCGATCAGAAGAAAGAATTTGTCCATCACATCATCAGCAATGGAAATAACCTGTTAAATATCATCAGCGATATAATGGATATTTCAAAGATGGAATCAGGTGAAATTACGATCCGAAAATCGAAAGTGGATGTAATGCAATTTCTGGATGAAATCAGGTCAATGCATATTTATAAAGTGGAACAAAAGAACCTACGTCTCGATCTTGATTGTCTGCATGCGGAATCAAATCAGGCTGTTTTGGTGAATGCAGATAAAGAACGGTTACAGCAAATCTTTAATAACATGATCAGCAATGCTCTCAAGTTTACTTCCGAAGGATATATACAGATAGGATGCCGGCTAATCGGCGAGATGGTTGAGTTTCATGTGAAAGACACGGGAATTGGTATTCCTGCTGATTATCACCACAAAGTTTTCGACCGTTTCAGGCAGGTGGAAGCTTCCTATACCCGCAAGTTTGGCGGAAACGGGCTTGGGCTGGCCATCTCGAAAAACCTCGTGGAATTAATGGGGGGTAAAATATGGGTTGAATCGGAACATGGCAATGGCAGTACGTTTTATTTCACGTTGCCATTGTTTCAGTAAAAATATGCAAAATGAAACGAATATGCCGCAGAAATGATTTAAAAGGTAGCGGCGCAAAAATCAATGAAAATATAGTTCGAAGTGGAAATCTATTGGCATGTGAGTTCCATGAGAACGCTTAATAAGTAATTAATTAATACTGATATTTTCGAATGAAAAACACAAAGCATTTCTGTGATGAATTAGAACGATCGTTGTTGCTGCTCGATAAAGATACATCAGAAAAGGTGCTGATCGAAGCATCAAAACAAGGATCGGCAATTGAGATTGCCAACCAGATAATCGCACCAACTTTGAAGAAAATTGGCGACGATTGGGAAGAAGGTTCACTGGCTCTTTCGCAGGTTTATATGAGTGGCGTCATTTGCGAAGAGTTGATAGACAAAATCCTTCCACCCAACAACCCGGTTCGCATTAGTCAGCCCAAAATGGCCCCTGGCGTATTCGAGGATTACCATTTGTTGGGCAAGCGAATTGTCTTTTCCTCGCTTCGTGCTTCCGGATTCGAACTGACCGATCTGGGCGGGGGACTCACCATTGATGGCCTGGTTGAGACGATTAAAAGAGAAAAGATAAAAATTATGCTCTTGTCGGTACTGATGTTGCCCTCGGCTTTGCACATTAAAGATTTGAAACAGCGACTTGGTGATACAAATGTGAAACTGATTGTGGGCGGAGCCCCGTTCCGCTTCGATGCAGAACTTTGGAAAGAAGTGGGCGCCGATGGTTTTGGAAAAGATTCGTCGGAAGCAATTCATGAATATGGGGTTTATGAAAAGACTGCCGGATAAAACCAAATACATTGGCTTTAAAAAACCTTATTTTTAAAGAATATAACCTAAGTAGAAAGTATATAACCGCCTGAATTAAATCTTATTACCTTATTTGCAAAAGCTAAAAATAACAACCTGAATTATCTGAATAGTATGAAGCCAAAATAAGGTAATAAGGTTTTTGGCTGTGATCTCGGATTTCCTACTGAGGTAGCCATAAACAAATAAGGTTTAAAGAAAATGAGATCACATGTTTTTTGAATATAGAAAATTTAAAATAAACTTGTTGTAAAAGAAATTGACAGTTTAAGTTTAATTATTTAGATAGAACAACTTTTAAAAAACCTTATTTTTAAAGGAAATAACCTCAGTAGAAAGTATATAACAAACAGAATATAACCTTATTACCTTATTAATGAACACAAAATAACCGCAAATTCGGTTAATTATTTAAATGGAACGACTTTGTATTATAATCTGTAATTCGCTGGCGCCCGAGATCAGCCATATTTTGCAAAACGGAGACTATCACGATGTAACGTTGAAAAGTTTTCCGGCTATTTGCGTTGGTTGTACAATTACCGATCAGCGAATCACTGAGATTATTGGCGACAATCCCGATAAGTATTCAAAAATTGTTGTCATTGTAAGTTCGTGCAGGGGTATAAAAAATCTTTTGAATCTCCACCTGAAAAACGTGGAAATCATCCACCTTGAACAGTGCTTTGAAATAATTTTTCCACTGCCAACAATTTATCATTGTATTAATCAGGGCAATTACCTTGTTTCAAACGGATGGCTTCGCAATTATAACCATAAAATACGCGAATGGGGATTTGATGCTGCTTCGGCTAAAAGCTTTTTTGGAGAATCAATCCGAAAAATCCTTCTCCTCGAAACAGGCTTGCCGGGAGATTACCAGACCAATCTGACCGCACTTTCGGAATACATGGGAGTTCCTTACGATATTTTACCAATTGGAACAAGCCACCTGAAAAGCTTTCTCGATACGATTATTCTGGATTGGAAAAACGAAGCCGAAAGGAAAATGCAAAACAGCAGGATTGAAAAGCTGGCCCGCGAAAGCGCCGACTATTCCCTCATATTCAACCATCTTAAAAATCTGATTGACCATACCGATGAGCAAATCATTATCAGGGAAATTACCAGCTTGCTACATCTGCTGTTAGTTCCTGAAAAGCTTGTTTATCATCAGTATGTCAATGGAATTGAAACGAATACAACTGAACCTACTTTACCAAACACTTCATTCAATCCTGAAGATAGCATTACCATCGAGATCACACACCAAAATGAAACATTGGGACTGTTCGAGGTACTCAAAGTTCGCTTCCCACAGTTTATTCCTCGATATAAACCGATGGAACAGGTTATCAGCCAAATTGGTGGATTAGCCATTTCAAATGCCAGGAGATATTCAGAGCTCGAACGCACTCGTTTGGCTTTGTCATTAAGCGAAGAGCATTTTCGTACAATGTTCGAACAGGCTCCATTGGGGATAGCCCTGGTTGATTCATTAACTGGTAAAATCAAGAGCGTGAACAGTAAGTTTGCCGAAATTGCAGGCCGGAGCCGTGACGAAATACGGATAATCGATTGGATGAGCATCACTCATCCTGATGATATTCAGGAAGACCTGGATAACATGGCCCGATTGAATGCCGGAGAAATCGCGGGATTTCAAATGAACAAACGATATCTGAAACCTGATGGAAGCATTGTCTGGATTAACATGACCATCGAGCCCATAACGGTTGAAAATAAAGCCAATCCCTTCCATCTTTGTATGATCGAGGACATAACAGAACGTAAAAAAGCCGAAGAACAACTTCGACTCAGTGAGGCGCTTTTAAGGGAAATGAATGCCACGAAAGACAAGTTTTTCTCCATCATTTCGCACGATCTGCGCGGTTCGCTTGCTTCAATACTTAGCCTTACCGGACTTATTGCCGATAACTACAGTGAATTTTCGCAGGAAGATCTCCAACAATTTACACGTTCCATTCACAAAACCACCGAGTCAACTTTTAATTTGCTGCAAAACCTTCTGGAATGGTCGCGGATGCAGCGGGGTCTAATCCCGTTTAACCCTGAGCCGGTTAATCTGAAAGCGTTTATTGGCGACTGCGACGAATCGGTCCAAATCATGGCAAAAAGCAAATCAGTTGGCTTGAATGTTTATTTCCCTGAAGGATTGGTTGTTATGGCCGATCCAAACATGCTGAAAGCAATTTTGCGCAACCTGATAATGAATGCCATAAAATTTACACCTCGCGGTGGTCGGATAGATCTCACTGCCAATATAGCTGAAAATAGAACAGTTTGGTTTTCGGTAAAAGATACCGGCATCGGCATGAGCCATGAATTAATTGAAAATCTTTTTAGAATTGATAAAAATGTTAGCCGTCCCGGAACCGATTCCGAGCCCAGCGCAGGCTTAGGCTTGATTCTGTGCAAAGAATTCGTTGAAAAGCATGGTGGCCAAATTTGGGCCGAAAGCGAAGTGGAAAAGGGCAGTACGTTTTATTTTACGATACCGGCAACAGTTTAATATCTGAAATTATGGATACCATCCAAAACAAACCGATTCTTGTTCAGGAATATCTGCAAAACCTTCTAAAAGGCAATCGCGCCAATTGTTCATCCATTGCCCGGCAATACCTGAAGGAAAATCCTTCCATTAAAGACTTGTACGAAGAGGTTTTTAAAGTATCGTTGTATGAAGTGGGACGTTTGTGGGAAACCAATCAGATTACTGTGGCAACAGAACATCTGGCGACTGCTGTTACCGAAGGAATTTTAAATGAACTTTTCGAGCAGTTGATTCCTCTGAAAAAGTATAGCAAAAAGGTGGTGGTAACATGTGTCGAAAATGAAAAGCATCAGGTGGGTATTAAAATGGTGGCCGATGTTTTCGAGATGAAAGGCTGGGAAAGTTTTTTCCTCGGAACGGGCATTCCCACCTCAGAACTGGTAAAATTTATTCATGAAACCAAACCCGATATGCTTGCAATTTCGCTGAGTGTTTATTTTAATTTCGCCAATCTGCTGAAAATGTTGGAACAACTGCGAAATGAATTTCCTGCTTTGCAGATCATTATTGGCGGGCAGGCATTCAGCCGTGCTTCGGAAGAATCTTTGTCGCGTTTGGGAAATGTGGTGCTTTTATCAGATTTATACCTGCTCGAAAATTACATTGACTCGATAAATGCAAACCTTAAAACTTAAGTGATGGATAGAAATTATTTAATTGCAACCGCCGAAAAGCTAAAGCAGGTAACCGAAAAAAGCGCTGCCGAATTTGGTTCAAAAAAAGATGGTCTGGTAGCCATGATGAATGCGAAAATGGAAGCTCGCCCCGATCTGCTCGACATGGTTGGAGCCGGAAATGTGGAAATGATGAAGGACAATCATGCCAATCATGCACGTTTTCTCGAATCCATTTTCAACCAGCACTCGCCCGAAATTCTGGTAGATACCGTACTTTTGGTTTTCCGTGCCTACCGCTCGCGGAATTTCAGTTCTATCTACTGGGCTGCCCAACTAAATGGGTGGATCGAAATCTATAAAAAGGAACTTTTACCTGAATGTTTTCAGGAAATTTATCCTTATTACAACTGGATGCAGATCAACATTCCAAAGAAATATCAAGAAAAAACATAACCCTAAACCTTTCATTTCCTGATCATTTGTTGATTGATTGCTATCCAGGTCAGCTTAATCAGGCCATATTGAATGTTTTAATCAATGCTGTTTATGCCGTTGAAATTGGTGGTCACATTTCTCTTACGGTTACCGAAGCTGAAAAAAATATTTCTATTTCAGTAAAAGATGATGGATGCGGAATTCAGGAAGAAATAAAAGACCGTATATTCGAACCGTTTTATACGACTAAGCCGGTTGGGAGCGGAACAGGATTGGGTTTAAGCATTACGTATAAAATCATCGCACGATTTAAGAAATCCAATCGGTGTGGCAGGCTCTTTTTCAGATATTTTAATCGACGATTTCGATACGATACCCAAAGAGACACAACTTGAATATTTGGGACACATCAATGCCAGTTGCGACTTTTCACTGAACCTTATCCGCGATTTTCTCGATGTTTCAAAAATTGAGGCAGGTATATTCGATTTGAATCTGAGTGAGTTGGAATACCTTTCTTTTGTTAAAAAAAGTATCGTTCACGAAGAAATACTGGCGAGAAATAAATCGCAGGAGATAATTATCAAAACCGATGGAAGCAGCATTATGGCCAGTTTCGATCGGAATAAAATCCAGCAGGTGTTAATTAATCTGTTGAGCAATGCCATAAAATATTCGTTTCCCAACACTAAAATTGTGATTGATATTTCGGATAATGATGATGAAATTCTAACCAAAATAATTGATCAGGGACAGGGAATTCCGACAGAAGAACTTCAAAAATTATTCACTCCTTTTCAAACCACCTCGGTGAAGGCTACTGCAAGCGAAAAATCTACCGGACTCGGTTTGGCCATTGTGAAAAAGATCATTGAAGCACACCATGGTAAATTAAAAGTGGAGAGCGAAGTCGGAAAGGGATCAACGTTTTGGTTTAGTATTCCAAAGCAAATCGAAATAAATAACACCAATTTGACGATTTAATTGCTTAAAAAAGAATGGTTTGCTTTTAGTTTTTCATACAAACAAGTATTTTACTTTCAAATTAATTTTGGAAGTTCAAATTAATTTCTACATTTGTCGGCATAAATAACAAATATCAATGAAAAATATCAGCATTATATCTCTAGTCATTGTCAGCGTGGTGGTCCTCCTTCGTGCTCGATGAGATTGGTATAATGTAAGCTATAAGACTTAGAAGCCTTTCTCATTCAACTGAGAAAGGCTTTTTTTTAAAGAAAAAATAATTATCAGACAAATAGAAGATATGCAAAAGCGATTAAGATCAGCCACAACTACCGAAGGACGGCGTATGGCAGGTGCCCGAAGCCTTTGGAGGGCAAACGGAATGAAAGAAGAACATTTTGGACGACCAGTAATTGCCATCGTCAATTCATTTACACAATTTGTGCCCGGTCATGCACATCTTCATGGTGTTGGTCAGTATATCAAAGGCATCATCGAACAAAAAGGATGTTTTGCTGCCGAGTTCAATACCATTGCTGTTGACGACGGAATTGCGATGGGGCACGATGGAATGTTGTATTCGCTTCCTTCGCGCGATGTGATTGCCGATAGTGTTGAATATATGGTGAATGCCCACCGTGCTGATGCGATGGTTTGCATTTCGAACTGCGATAAAATTACCCCCGGAATGATGATGGCCGCCATGCGACTGAATATTCCCGTTATTTTCGTGTCGGGCGGCCCTATGGAGGCTGGTGTTATAGATGGTAAAAAATACGATTTGGTTGACGCGATGGTAATGGCTGCCGACAATTCAGTCTCCGACGAAACAATGTCGAAAGTTGAACGCGATGCCTGCCCAACCTGTGGCTCCTGCTCCGGAATGTTTACTGCCAACTCGATGAACTGCCTGGCCGAAGCGCTTGGTTTGGCGCTTCCGGGCAACGGAACAATTCTGGCAACCCATGCCAACCGCAAACGCCTGTTTGAAGAAGCGGCCGCACGAATTGTTGAAATGACCTACGATTATTATAAAAACGGCAATGAAAATGTATTGCCCAGGAATATTGCTACCAAAGCTGCTTTCCAGAATGCAATGAGACTGGATATTGCGATGGGTGGTTCAACCAATACCGTTCTGCATATTTTGGCCATTGCTTCGGAAGGTGTAGTAGATTTCACATTGAAAGACATTGATGATTTGTCGCGGGTTACCCCAAATCTTTGCAAAGTTGCCCCCAACGGAGCTTACCACATTCAGGATGTAAACCGTGCAGGAGGCATTCTTAGCATTTTAGCAGAACTTGCGCGCGCCGGAATGCTCGACACATCGGTTCCACGTGCTGATGGTCTGACACTAGAAGAAGCGATTGCCAGATACGACATAACAGCACCGACAGTTATTGAAGATGCTTTCCGCAGATATAAATCGGCTCCGGGAGGAGGCCGTAATTTGGTGATGGGATCTCAGGAAAATTATTTTAAAGAATTGGATACTGACCGCGCGAATGGATGCATCCGCGACTACGAACATGCTTACAGCAAAGATGGCGGTCTGGCTGTTCTTTACGGCAATATTGCCCGGAATGGCTGTATCGTGAAAACAGCGGGAGTCGATCCTTCAGTCTATCATTTTAAAGGAACTGCCAGGGTATTCCAATCGCAGGATGACGCCTGCAACGGAATTCTTGGCGACAAAGTGCAGGCCGGCGATGTGGTGGTGATCATTTACGAAGGACCAAAAGGAGGACCCGGAATGCAGGAAATGTTGTACCCAACTTCCTACATCAAATCAATGAACCTTGGCAAAGCCTGTGCGTTGATTACCGACGGTCGTTTTTCAGGTGGAACTTCCGGTTTGTCAATCGGTCATGTTTCTCCGGAAGCTGCTGCCGGTGGCGAAATCGCACTTATTCAGGATGGTGACCTGATTGAAATTGATATCAAAACCCGCAAGATAAATGTTCTGCTCAGCGATGAGGAATTAGCGGCCAGAAAAGAACAGGAATTAAGCAGGGGAAAAGATGCATATACGCCGGCACCACGCGACCGGATGGTGAGCAAAGCGCTGAAAGCTTATGCAAGCATGGTTTCGTCAGCCGACCGTGGCGCAATCAGGTTGATTGACTAAGGAAATATTTACTATTTATCTATTTACCATTGACCATTGAAAATTATTTACTATTTGTTCATTGACCATTTACGATTTAATTCGAATGCCGTGTTTTCTGAATGGTAAATAGTAAATCGTCAAATTGTAAATTATAATATGCCCCAAAAAATGTAGTTGTTGGAATAAAATAAGTTGTTGGAATAAAATAAATTAAACTCTAAATACTATGGCAACACAACGTGTAAGTGGCTCGCAAGCTGTAATCTTATCTCTTCTGGAGGAAGGGGTTGATACCATTTTTGGGTATCCGGGTGGGGCAATTATGCCCATTTACGATGCATTGTACGATTTTGACCAACAGGTCACCCATTACCTCACACGGCATGAACAAGGCGCCATTCACGCAGCCGAAGGTTATGCAAATGTTACCGGTAGAGCTGGTGTGTGTTTTGCAACTTCCGGTCCGGGCGCAACCAACCTGATTACCGGTTTGGCCGATGCTCAAATCGATTCGATTCCTTTGGTGTGCATTACCGGTCAGGTGGCTTCTCCGCTGCTTGGAACCGATGCTTTTCAGGAATCGGATGTGATAAGCATTACTTTACCTGTTACCAAATGGAATTTTCAGGTAACCAATGCCGAAGAGATTCCTGAAGCGATTGCAAAAGCTTTTCACATTGCAACCACCGGTCGTCCGGGACCTGTATTGCTCGATATTTCAAAAGATGCACAGTTTGGACTGTTCGATTTTGAATATAATAAATGCACCAAAATAAGAAGCTATCTGCCCGAATATCCGGTCGATCCGTTTCAGGTAAAAGCTGCTGCCGACATTATCAACGAAGCTAAAAAGCCAATTGTATTGTTTGGTCATGGTGTAATTTTAGCTCATGCTGAAGAAGAACTGAAAGAATTTGTTGAAAAAACCGGTATTCCAGCCGCATGGACATTACTTGGACTTTCGTCACTTCCGTCCGACCATCCGCTTAATGTAGGAATGTTGGGAATGCACGGAAATTATGGCCCGAACATCAAAACCAACGAAGCCGATGTGGTGATTGCAATCGGAATGCGTTTCGACGACCGCGTAACCGGAAAAGTGGCTGCTTATGCCCGTCAGGCCAAGATTATTCATCTTGAAATTGATCCTGCTGAAATAAATAAAATCATTAAAGCCGATGTGCCGGTTTTAGGAAATGCAAAAAAATCGCTTCGGATGCTGATTGGGAATGTCAACCAGAACTCGCATGAAGCATGGGTTCAGGAATTCCGCGATTGCGATACGATTGAATATGAAAAAGTAATTTCGCACGATATTCATCCTAAAAAGAATGGGTTAACCATGGGTGAGGTGATTCGTATCGCTTCAGAAAAGACAAACAACGATGCGATTTTGGTAACAGACGTTGGTCAGCACCAGATGATCGCATCGCGCTACTTTAAATTTAATCATTCCCGGAGTAATGTAACTTCAGGAGGCCTGGGAACCATGGGTTATGCACTTCCTGCTTCGATGGGCGCTAAAATCGGAAAGCCGGACCGGGTAGTATTTGCAGTTGCCGGTGATGGCGGTTTTCAGATGACCATTCAGGAATTGGGAACAATTGCCCAATATAACCTCGATATAAAAATAATTGTGCTGAATAATAATTTCCTCGGAATGGTTCGCCAATGGCAGCAGTTGTTTTTCGAAAAACGGTATTCTTTTACTGAAATGAAAAATCCTGATTTTGTGGGAATAGCCAAAGCTTATGGACTGGCGTCGCAAAAAGTCACTTCGCGCGACCAGTTGGAAGATGCCGTTCAGGCAATGCTCGATCACAAAGGCCCATTCGTTCTCGAGGTAGTAGTCGAAAAGGAAGACAATGTTTTCCCGATGATTCCAACCGGCGCATCCATATCTGATATTTTATTAGAACCTTAAACATACCGACATGAAACAAGAATATATTATCACCGTTTTTTCTGAAGACCACATTGGTTTACTCAGTAGGATCACCATCGTATTTACACGCCGCAAGATCAATATCGACAGCTTAACCGTTTCGGCCTCGGCGATTCCCGGAATCTTCAAGTTTACAATTGTAATCAGGGAAACACCCGACCGTGTTCAAAAGGTGGTTGGTCAGCTCGAAAAGGTAGTGGATGTAATGAAAGCTTATTTCAATACCAACGAAGAGATGATTTGTCAGGAAATTGCTTTGTACAAAGTACCCATCGAAGAGCTTTTCGAATCGGATAAGGTTGAACAAATTGTTCGCAATTCGGGTGCGCGTATTCTGGAAATAACACGGGAATATGTGGTGATCGAAAAAACCGGGCATACGCACGAAACACAGCAGCTTTTTGATGAACTGAATGAATTTGGTGTAACCCAGTTCAATCGTTCAGGAAGAGTAGCAATTACCCGAAGTTCTATCGAGAAATTGTCGGAATTCCTGAAAGAACGGGATGCACTGCTGGAACAGGTAGATTAAAAGATTGG
>JAUYEQ010000462.1 GCA_030691295.1 Bacteroidota bacterium | reverse complement strand
CAGTTTTTACTGAAAACTGAGATTGACCACTGACCACTTTTTTGCCTGTGCCTTTTCCTCTGCCTTTTTTAAATTTTCACCGAGAACTTGTAAATCGTGGTTGATTTCAGAGTTTCGCCCGGTTTCAGCAAAGTATTCGGGAAATTTGGATGATGCGGAGAATCTGGATAATGTTGAGTTTCCAGACAAACGCCATTGCGGTAATTGTAGGCATTTCCACGTTTTCCGATGATGTTTCCTTTCAGAAAATTACCGGTATAAAGCTGGACGGCTGGTTCGGTGGTGAAACATTCCAAGTAGCGACCTGAAACGGGTTCATACAAACTGGCGCAGAAAGTCATTTCATTGCCGTTCTGATCTTTGTTCAGGATGTAATTGTGGTCGTAACCGCCACCCATGCGAAGTTGCGGCATCGGGTCTTCAATGCGCGAGCCAATGGTTTGAGGAGTTGTAAAATCCATAGCAGTTCCGCGAATATCAACAATTTCGCCTGTAGGAATCAAAGTTGAGTCGCCTACTGCTGTTGATGAGTTGGCGTCAACAACCAAAATATGATCCAAAATATCGCCCATTCCTTCACCTTTCAGGTTAAAATAAACATGATTGGTTAAATTAAAGAAGCACGATTTGTCGGTTGTTGCTTCGTAGTCAATTTTCAAACCGTTGTCTTTGGTCAGGGTGTAAGTCACTTTTACGTTTTTATTACCCGGAAATCCCCATTCGCCATCGGCACTAAAAAGTGTCATTTCAACAGCAGGACCGTCGGCAGTCTGAACTTCTTTCGCATCGTAAACCTGGCGGTAAAAACTTTCGGGTCCGGAGTGCAAACAAGCCTGGTGATTGTTTTGCGGCAATTGGTAAACCACTCCGTCAATTTCGAACTGAGCATTGGCAATACGGTTTGCGTAAGGACCAACAACTGCGCCCTGTCCGGCATCGCCATTCACATAACCGTCAATGGAGTTGAACCCAAGCGTAACATCTTCCAGTGCTCCGTTTTTATCAGGCGCAAATACCGAAACGATTTTAGCCCCGTAATTGGTAAGGGTAACGATGATACCGCCTTCATTCTTCAGGGTAAACAAAGTGGTTTGTTTGCCATTAACTTCTTTTTCGAAATCTGCTTTCGAATAAGAAGGCGTAAACTCCTTTTTAGGTGCCGAACACGAAACAATCATTCCGGCAATTAGTAACGAACCGATTAATTTTTTCATACTGGTGGTGATTTGTGTGAAATTGATTTATGAGTTGTAAAGATAAGTGTTTCTGCAACACATCAAAAACTTTGACGAAATGAATGCTGAATCAGACTTTGAAATACGATATATTTGGGCAGCAAAAATTCATATTCAGTAATACCATATAATAGTGAAATTATTGTTCATTCTGTTGATCCCGTGCTTGTTGGTTTGTATAATCAACAATTCTGCAAACGGCAAAGGGAATGTTGTCCCAGAAAATAAAGCGCTTCGCATTGCAAAAATAAATGCTGTTTTGCTGGATAGCATCCATCAGTTACTCGTTGTATTTAACGAAATTCCTGAAAGTAGTTCGGCAGTAATGGTGGCAATGGAGAAAAAAAATAAAGTTTGGCGGGTGGTTTCTGTACCAATTCCGGTTGGTATCGGTCGAAAAGGATTCGCGGGGCCCGGGGCAAAACGTGAAGGTGATCAACAATCGCCATCCGGTTTTTTTCGTTTGGGACAATTGTTTTGCTACGACAACGATGTGAATACCCGAATGCCTTTTATTCAAACCACTGCCGAAGACAAATGGATTGACGACACCGATTCCGATGATTACAACCGGCACATCAGAGGCGCAACACATGCAAAATCGTACGAAAAGTTGAAAATACGCAGCGATGAATATAAATACTGCATGGTGATTGAATACAATACGCATCCGGTTGTAAAAGACATGGGCAGCGCTATCTT
>JAUYEQ010000453.1 GCA_030691295.1 Bacteroidota bacterium | reverse complement strand
CAAGGTTGGGGTCGCGAGTTACCTGCCCGCCCAAAGACTTGTCAGGCGGGTAGGAAGTCCCGCTCCGGGTACCATAAAGGAAAGCGCTTCAGGAAACGGAGGTGCTTTTACCGTTTTGGTATATTCGTTTTTAATTTACAGTTATTTTCCTGAACCATAAGAAAAAGATTACGATAATATTCGCAGTTAAATTTTCTCTGAGTTTGATTTGTTTGACTCATGAATTAGCTCTCTACTTTTTCTTTTCTCAGTTGCATTATCTCGAATTTTGATAAGATTAACGATACTATCATTGAAATATACTATGTCTATTTTTAAGTTTGATCTGGACTGGCTTCCAGTTAAGAAAGCTGAAGTCGGGTCTAATTTTATTGATTCGTAATAATGTTCAAATGTTATGCTCTTTTTTTGTTGCTCCAAACATTATAATAGTGATGAGTGCCATGCATATATTCTATTAATGAATCACATTTTCCGTATTTATTTGAGTATAGATCATAGAAATATTTCCTAACATCTTCACTGTTATAATTGAGTAAATGAATTGTAAGCTTATATAGCCCAAATTCAGAATCAAATTCAGGATCAAGCAATCCTGGAACAGTTAAAGCGGATGCTGTGCCCGAATTCGTAATTGGACAAATAAAATTGTAATAATAAAGATTTTCATTTTTATCTATCCTGTTCAATGATTGGTTGTACCTTTGGATTGTTGACACATGATTTAAAACCAAATAAGATAATCAAAGGAAGAATAATAAACTTTGTTTTTGTCTTCATTTTTCATCATGTTAGAATCGTTAGCAAACATATGTATTGTTGAAAGTAATTAAATTGTTTCATAAGTATTTAAGCAAAGGTAATGTTAATCTGGGGATAAAAAAGTATAAATTCATTGATATGAATCATTTAATGTACTTTCAACTTTTGAATTGAGCCATACTAAAATGGTGGCGAGGTTTCTAACTTTCGGTTCTATAAGACCCTTTGCAGAACTGTAATGATATCGAAACATAGGTTCTTTTAGTTGGTTTTGAAAATATAATAACAAAAATGGCATAAAAAATTTATTATTATAACGAAAACGTTATATTTGCATAGTTGTTAGTTCTTTGACATGCAAATAAAAGACTCTCTGAGTGAGCTTAAATCTTTTAAATACAAACATATGAAATACAGTTCGTTAATAAAAAAATTGGAGAACGATGGATGGTATTTACATCGCGTAAATAAGCATCGTATATACAGACATCCGATCAAGAAAAATCAATTAACCGTACCTTTCCATTCTGGAGAAATTTCCACGGGTACAGCGAACCGCATTCTAAAAGATGCAGGACTTTTATAGTCCTGATTAGGACTAATTATATTAATTGAAAGCTTTTTCGAAAATGGATAATTAATAAAATGGATAATAAATAATAAATAAATGATATGAAAAACATGATAGCGGAAAAAGCAATACTTATTCTGGAAAAATCAGATGATGGTTATTGGGTATCAATTCAGGATCTTCCAGGTTGTTACTCTTTTGGAAAAACGATAGAAGAAGCGATCTCTAATACTCATGTTGCTATTTTGGAGCATATTTCCGATCTTCCCGAAGGAGAAAAGGTGCCGGAAATGTTTTTAAAGAATAGCATCGAAATTCAGGTCAAGTATGATCTGCAAACCTTGTTCGAAAGGTTTAAAGAGCTTAATAAATCAGCCTTGGCAGAACGTGCAGGCATCAATTCAAGCTTATTGAGACAATATGCAAACGGATTGGCTTTTGCAAGTGAAAAGCAAAAACGTAAAATTCAAAATGCGATACACGAAATCGGATCAGGTCTTTTAGAAGTATGTTTATGAGGACAATAATAAAATTACAGCAATGGGAAGCTTTTCATTTGTCAAATAAAAAGCACTTCAGGAAACTGAGGTGCTTTTTTCGTTCAGGTTGCAGAAGTTTGAAACTTTCCGGATTTACCACATTGAAAACCGCGATTGAAAATTGAATCGCCCTTTAAATCCCTACCCGGGGTTCGATGTGTTTAATTAGAATGGAATTACTTTTCTTTCACATCATCATTGTAAATATCCCTTATACAGATGTATTTTCCGTCGCGCTTTTCCCAAACAGCCATGTATTTACCTGTGGAAATTACTTTTCCGGATGCATCTTTAACAGTTGCTTTACCAACTTCAGTAACCTGTTTATCATCGCCAAACACATCCAAAACGTCATAAGAAACGGTTGAACCCGCGGGTCTTTTGGCAAGACCTGCTTCAATGTCTGTTTGAATGGCAGCTTTGCCCACCAACATCGGTTTATTATTCGAAAGACTCACCGCATCTTCAGCATAGAAAGCGGCGATAGCACCTGCATCACGGGCATTGTCTGCCGCTGACCAACTGCTTTCCAAAGCCTGTATTTCGGCTTTTATTGCAGCCATATCCGGTTCGGCCACCACTTGTATGGGTGTCTCAGCTACTTTAGGAGCAGGTGCGCTGCATCCGATAACGAGTAGGGAAAAAGCAACGCATACTGCGGCCATTCCTGAATAGTTTAGTTTTTTCATTTTAAGTTGTTTATTTTGCCTACTCTGGTCGGTTTTCGGCTTACCCCGTTTTGTTTTACTTTGGCTCGTAGTCATTGCTGTTCTTTGAAATGCTCAACTGTTATCGGAATTTTAACCGGCGCAAGCAATACTGACTGATTGTCAACAGCCAACTGCATTGTTTCCAGTCTGTTTACCTTTTTTAAGTGACTATCGAAATGAATGTATCTGATTAATACCAGCGTAGTCTGCTGATTAATGATTTTTTCAATTGATTCAGTTTTTGATTTATTATTGCTGCTATTTCTACTGCCTGGAAAAAGCCCGAAACTTTTCCATTTATCACCTCACCATCATTTCCAGTTTGCCAATTTTCACTTCCTTCCAATCCCTGGTTTTTAGGCCCTCCTTTACGGCGAGTTGAGTCGTTAAATCCATATCGCCACCAGATCCTTCCATAAACGCAGCCAACTGTGCAACATCGTTGTACATACTAACAGTAATGTGTGTTCCATACGATTCGCTTCCGGCGGGCAAGATAGCCTGAAGCAATTCCCAGCTACCTTTTTTACCGGCTTCGACCATTTGCTGGTGCCAGGGTTTGAAAATTTCTGATTCAACTTTTTCATAGCTGTCATCCAATTGTTTCATGATATCCATGGTAATCATTGT
>JAUYEQ010000443.1 GCA_030691295.1 Bacteroidota bacterium | reverse complement strand
CCATTTTTAGTATTTATTAGATATTTTAGCTGCGACAAATAAGGTAATAAGGTAGAAATCAAATGTGCAACTTTTCTACTAAGGTTAATAAATTGAAAATGAGGTTTTAGAAAAAACCTTATTTTTCTCCATCAAACCTTAGTAGAAAGACGAACAGGGAAAAAGCAACCTTATTACCTTATTAATAATGAAAAAAATGCCGCCATATTTAATTCTATTGAAAAACAGATTAAACAATTATAAATGAGCATATTACACAGCCTATAATAAAAAGAATACCCCGTAAAAAATCGCTGATGGATCGGGAGCAGCAGCTTTTTCTGTTTCCAAGTCAGGCATTGATCCCGAAGATCGGGATAAATACATTTTGAACCAGCCGGAACACCATAAAAGAGTGAGTTTTGCTCAAGAATACGACCACTTCCTGAAGTTTTATCAGGCAAAATAAGGTAGATAAGGTTGGGCTCTGGGTTTTTTTTACCAAGTTACTAAGGTGTCGATAAAAAAGTAAGGTTTTTTTTAAAATTTATCGTTGACTCGCTTTGCGTTCCCCACAAAAATGTCGCGTGTTCCGTTTATCCTGACATAAAAAAAGCATTGAACCTGAAAAGATTCACTGCTTTTTTTACGCTCACAACTTTTTTGCTCTACCGATCGTTTTCTTCCATCAGGTTGAAGTTATGTTCCTGCATCCAGCGAAAAATGGAATATTGAACAAACGACAGCTCTTCAGAAATAGGCGAAGTATGAACTGTATTGGTAAAAAACCTCCAGGCAGCCCTTGCGGTTGAGTTTTCGTTGGCAAATACCAGCGAATTCGGATAGGGGAAATTTCCTGAAGATTTGAAATCATCAATGCTTGCCGGACTAAAAAACAAATATCCATCGAAAGCCCCGCTCACCAACTTTTCAATCTTTTGCAAAGGATGTTCGATGTACTGAATCTGTTGCCTGTGAAGCCACTGACGGGTTATTAACGACAATTCTTTGCCTATAAAAAAGGTTGGAGTTTTCATGATTGTTTTTTTTATCGTAATTTTTACAATACAAAGATGGTTAGTTGGATGGTATGCTGAAATCCCATAAATCGGTCATTTTGCATACCGTAAACGTGGTATATTCAATCGGTACATGTCCGAAGGAACTGCACTGGCATTTATGATGTCGTTTATCGGAATTTCGCTTCCGGAATTGATCATTTTGAAAAAAGTACTAAAACTACCTTTTATACAGATCTTTATTGGGATTGTTGCATCAGGAATTATGCTGGTTGGTTATTTAATGAACTTCATTTTTTAAGCTGGTTTGTTTCAGTCTTATCAAAGAAACAAAAGTATCGTAGCTATTAACCAACCTTAACAAAACAAATTATCAGGTTTGAATTTTTTTGATGTATGTTTACATCAAAACTGAATTTCATATTATGGTAGTTCCAAAAACAGCGTTTTTCGATGAAGAACTTCAGAAAAAAGCGAATCTGTTCAAAGCGCTTTCGCATCCGGCACGACTACAAATCCTGCAATTTCTGGCACAAACCAGAACATGTTTAACCGGCGATATTTCCGAACATTTCCCTTTAACCCGAGCAACAGTTAATCAACACATGAAAGAATTGAAAGAAGCAGGACTGATATACGGGCGCAAGGAAGCTGCAAAAATTGTCTATTGTCTTGATGTCGAAAGAATAAAGGAAATGGAAGGAATCCTGGCTGGATTTCTTAAAGAAATGCATCTTCCTGATGATTTCTGTTGTAGTTTAAAAATTGCATAAACAACTAACCTATGCGACTTTCAAAAGAATTTAAAGGCGAAACCTTAGGCACCTTCTTGCTGGTGCTGTTCGGATGCGGATCGGTAGCCGTATCAGTATTATTCAATGCCCATCAGGGTTTGATGCAGATTGCCCTCGCCTGGGGAATTGGCGTTACCCTTTCCATTTACCTTACACGACATTTGTCGTGCGCGCACCTAAATCCGGCGGTTACTGTTGCCATGGTGATCAGCAAACGGATGGCGGCAAAAAAAATACCGGTTTATCTTACCGGCCAATTTTTAGGGGCTTTTCTGGCCGGATTAGCTATTTATTTGCTGTTCTCACCATCGATCTCAGCTTTTGAGAACGCACATGGCATTGTCCGGGGAACAGCAGAATCGGTGCAAACTGCCAAGATGTTTGGCGAATATTATGCAGCTCCAGAAAGCTTATCGGTTGTATCGCTGCCGCTTGCCATCGGAGCCGAAGCTTTTGGCACTTTTCTTCTGATACTGATGATCTTTGCCCTTACCGAAGGCTGCAACGTTGGCCGCCCTTCTGATGCGCTTGCCCCATTGTTCATCGGGTTAACCGTTAGTTCAATTATTTGCCTGATAGCACCATTGACACAGGCAGGACTAAACCCGGCACGCGATTTTGGCCCAAGAATGGTTGCCTGGATTTTTGGTTGGGGTCCAGCTGCATTTCCTGATCAGAGCGGAGGCTTTTTCCTGGTTTACATCTTAGGCCCAATCGTTGGAGCAATGCTGGCCTCCTTATTTTTTGTTTTCGCTTTTGAGCCAACCATGAAACGATCATCAGAAAAATGCGATTGCGAGGATAATTGTGCGAAAAACTAATCGTTATATAAAATAATCAACTATGACAACAACACGACTTATTCTGGTAGGAGGATTTCTCGGTGCCGGAAAAACAACTATGTTATGGGAAGCTGCCCGCAGGATTATGGACAATGGGCAACGGGTGGGATTAATTACCAACGATCAGGCTCCCGACCTTGTTGATACTGCGATTCTTTTGCGCAATGAAGTGAAAGTTGCCGAAGTAAGTGGAAGTTGCTTTTGCTGCAATTTCAACGGGCTGATAAGCGCGATGAAACAAGTACGTGATGAAGCCCATGCCGATGTAATTATTGCAGAACCTGTTGGAAGTTGTACCGATTTATCTGCCACTATTGTCCAGCCACTCAAGGAAAATATGAAAAGTGAGCTTTCTGTCAGCCCACTTTCTGTAATGGCCGATCCGGCTCACCTTACTGATATCCTGAATGGCGGAAATGGCGGTTTACATCCAAGTGCGGCTTATATTTTCAGAAAACAATTGGAAGAAAGTGACATTGTCCTGATCAGTAAATCAGATTTAATTGGACCAAATGAATTGGCAATCCTGAAAGAAAAAGTAAAACTGAATTATCCTGAAGCTGAAGTAATGACCGTAAGCGCCATCACAGGCGAAGGAATTGAAGAATGGCTGAAAGAAGTAATGAATCGCACTGATGCAGGTCAGCGACTGGCAGATGTCGATTACGATATTTATGCTGAAGGCGAAGCCGTTCTGGGATGGCTCAATAGTAGTATAGAACTAAGTGGCGAACCAACAGATTGGGATAAATTCGGCCGGAATCTTTTGCAAAATCTAAGTCAACAGTTCGACAGCAACC
>JAUYEQ010000417.1 GCA_030691295.1 Bacteroidota bacterium | reverse complement strand
CCAGCAGAGCCTGTGTCCTCTTCCTCTTTACTGAAAGCGAAGATAATCTATTGTGAATAAACAATTTGGAAGAAAGATAAAAAAAATAGATAAAAAATAATGCTCATAAAATTTGGATTACAACATAGAAGGATATTGCGTTAAAACCCATTATCGATGCCCATTACCTTTACTTGAAACCTTGAACTTGAAACTTTAAACTATATAAATATGACCATCAACGTTGCCATTATTGGCTGTGCAAAAATTGCACATTTGCACGCCAAAGCCATTTTACAAATACCGGAATTGAACTTCAAGGCAGTTTGGAGTCGAACTCCCGCATCAGCACAAAAGTTTGTGGACGAATACGGCGTAAAAGCTTATTCTTCCATTCAGGAAATGATAAAAGCTGAAAATATTCAGATGGCAGTCGTTTGTACCGCACATCCATTTCATGCCGATCCGGCCATTCAGGCAATGGAAGCCGGGGCGCATGTGCTGATTGAAAAACCTTTGGCCTCCACGCTTCTGGATTGTGACTTGATTATTGAGACAGCCCTGCGAACCGGGCGCAAAACCGGAGTTATCAGCCAGCGCAGATGGTATCAGCCAATTGTGCGCATGAAAAAAGCAATTGATGAAGGCAAAATCGGAACTCCGGCTTTGGGAACGATTCAAATGCTCGGATGGCGCGACCGCTCCTATTTTGAGGGCGATGCATGGCGCGGATCGTGGAAAATGGAAGGCGGCGGAGTATTGGTCAATCAGTCGCCGCACCAGCTCGATTTGCTGCAATGGCTGATGGGCGATATCGACGAAGTTTTTGGTTACTGGAGCAATATCAATCATCTATACATAGAAGTGGAAGATACCGCTGTGGCAATCATCAGGTTTAAAAATGGCGGACTGGGAAATATTCTTGTGAGCAACTCACAAAAACCCGGAATCTACGGCAAAGTACACATCCACGGAAGCAATGGAGCAACTGTTGGCGCACAGCCCGAAGGTGGGGCCATGTTTATTGCAGGAAAGACAACCATTGCCGAAGCTCCCAAACTTGATTTATGGACAGTTCCGGGCGAAGAAAACCAACTGGAAGAATGGAACAAAGCTGATAGCGACGAATTTCACTCGGTTGACGCAATGACATGGTATTTCAAACAGCAACTCGAAGATTTTAAGGACGCCATATTGAATGACCGTCCACCAATGGTAACCGCTGAAGAAGGCCGCAAAACCGTTGAATTATTTACTGCCATTTACCGATCCCAACGCGATGGAAAACCGGTGAAGTTTCCACTTCAGCCTGAATATGATCGGGAAGATATGGATGGGAGATTGTTGTAGAATTAGTAAGCGAGTGACTTTCGATTACCCGTTTAACAATTCAGCAACTTCTTGTTTTAAAGTTGGTAAGTGATTGATAACAATCGCCCAAATATTAACTGGCTCTAAAGAGTCATAGCCATGAATAATTTTGTTTCTGGCATCCACAATTCTTCGCGCATTCGAAATTTGAATCGAAGGATCAATTTTCAACAATTGATTGATGGCCTCACCAATTATTTCAAGATTCCGTTCAACTGCATCCTGAAGCATTTGATTATCTTCAAATCGGTCAAACAATTTAGGTTCACCTATATAATTGTCGATATTTAGGATACAAGTCTGAATATCAAACAAATATTTCTTTTCCCTTTTATCCATAGATCAATTGCTTTGTATTGTTTACTTCTTCAAGGAAATAAGGATTTTTCAAGGAACTTTCAGTAATCAGATCAATTTCACGATCGAAATGTAACCGTAACGAATCGTATAGCGACCACCATAATTCACCCTTTTCCAGTGGATCAATGTTTTCCTGAAATGTAATTAATAAGTCAATATCACTTTTTGCTGAAAAATTATCAGTTGTCGCAGAGCCAAACAAATACGCTTTTTCAACTTTATG
>JAUYEQ010000457.1 GCA_030691295.1 Bacteroidota bacterium | reverse complement strand
ATTTTCTATTGACCGAAAAACTGGTTGTGCCGAAATAAATTCTCCCGTTTTTGCTGATTCCCTCCAGATATACAACATAATCGGCGACCTCATTGGCGGTAAAAAAATCGAGATTTGCATTTCCGTTTACGAAACTAACATTGGGATTCCAGTATAAAGTTGGCCTGAAATCCGGATTTGGCGAGTTAATATTCTCAAGCGTATATTTTGGTGAGTAGAATTTGACTGGCATGTTAAAACCTTGTAATTCAGGAATAATTCTTCCTTTCACATAATCGTCGAATTTAGCAACCAGACGATCAAGCTTTAAGTAAACAAGAATTTTCCCAGTAGGTTTTTCTTTAAAATTTAATGCATCGGGAATTATTCCAATGGTAATCGAAGGATTATCGTAAATATCTATCCTTTCAACATCTTTTAGTCTTATGGTTCTAATTTCACGTATTTCACCCAAGCCAATAGGTCTTAAATTAACCACGAACGAGTAAACTCTGTTACCCTTCTTTAAAGTATCCACATCTTCCCTAAAACCAGGCACAGTGTATGTCAAATAATCAAGCAGATCTCTAAAGTGGTAATCATCTTTTGTTAAAGATAAGGTTCTGTCAGCCCATGGGATTTCAGCAGCGCTAAGTCCCCAAGCCTTGCTTTTATCCTCAATAATATCAACACCTTCCAATAAAATCGTTCCCTTTTCAGGATTGAATTCCAATTCCTTCATTTGCCGGAAAGAATTATTGCGGTTAAAATCAGGATTCAATTCCATCGGAAAACATGAGCTGTTTAACAAAGAAGGCGAAACCACCGAATCTTTTTTTGACAATGCATCGAGTATTATTTCTGCATTGCTGGTTCTATTTTTTGTCCGGACATTCATCATCACTTTTATTGTATCCACCAGGAAGGTGTGTTTGAAAAGAAATCGTCCATCCTGATCGGTAATAGCCTTTCCAATACAAAAATCCCTGAATACATAATCCATTGAAACCTCGGCATCGGCGACCGGCTCTTTCCATAAAAGTTTTTTTACATAGCCTGAAATGTCGATTCCTGCATCGTTCCAATCGTCGGTAGTGGGTTGTGGAACTTTCTCAATATCGTCCCACAAATAGGATCTCCATCCATGAACCAACATCAACAAATCAAGTTTTTCGGCTGAGGTATGGAACTTATCATCAACAAAATAAGCTGCCGGAGATTCAATGGCGCCTTTCAAATCGGAGTCGAGTAATAAATAACTTTTAATGTTTTGGCTATTCTCTCCAGAACTGAGATAGCTTTTATTAACCACTGCTACCGACATTGTGGAGGTGATGGAATCTCCCGGCTCCAGAACTGCATCAACAATCATCTTCACTTCCTCGCGGGGCTTAAATTCATTCTGGTTTAACCGAAGATTGAGCAAATCGCCACTGCCATCGTCAACAAAAACGAGGCGTTCGGCCATTGGGATCATGGTAGTATCAAGTAAAGTAATTTTTGAAATTCCCATTGGAAAAAGATCCTTATTCACTTTAATGTTCTGAGTATAATCACCCATTCCGATCTTTTTGTAGAAGAGTACATTCCCCTTATGAGAAGCAACCATATAAAATTCAGGATAATTACTCAGCTTCATGTTTCTGGAAATTTCAAACATCAGCGACTCGTCCTTCTCTTTGTAATTCAAACAAATACCATTTACTTTGGCTGGTGGAAGCTGTATTTTCAATTCGGGAAAGTGATCGATGGTGGCAAAATACGTTCTGTCATCTTCAGGCATCATGACCAATTTACCCATTCCAAGATAACTGGAGCTGAAAGAGGTAATCGTATCTCCCAGGTCATTCCAGATTTTTCCAGTGACATAAATTCCTTTCCCCTTGTTGTCGATCGCTTTGAACGCGACGCTATTCGATGTGTTTAGCACCATGTTCCCGCCTTCAGGCAAAAAGGATATATCAATTTTTGAATTATCTGCCTGATTCTTTTCTGCAGTATCAGTAGTATTTAGCGATTTCGTAATCCATATTTTCTTATGAAACAAGGCCTCTTCTCCAAAGTTCTCCAGGTATTTTGTAAAAGCCCTGATGGTATAAGATCCGCTTGGCAGCATTTCAGTTTTAAACTGGCAATATGCCTGGCCATTGGTCGATAACAACATCAAATCCTTTACTACATTGCCATCTTCGGCTATCAACTGAACAAATATATTTCTGAAATTCGCATTGAGTTGATGGGTAACCCCATTTACATGGTAGGCTTTCAACCAAATGACATCGCCGGGAGCATACAATTCGCGATCGACATGCACATAAAGTTTCTCGAACAGAGGCGGCTTTTTTGATTCGATCAAGCGTTCAATATCCTGTGAGAAAAGTTGGGAAAAGAATAACAATATGGAAAACAGAGTGCTGGTTAGTGTTTTCATAGGTCAACTATAGTTTATGCCTATAAATATAATTAATATTTAAACCAAACGCCCCTTAAAAGGAGCGTTTGGTTTAAATGTGATAAGTTTGGTTGTTATTTCTTATCCTGTACATTCCAGTCCACCAGTTTGGATGGATAGAAACTGATATTCATGGCTTTCATGCGTTCGCCATGGTTCGCTAAACGAACTTTATACTCATCCCAGTTTCGCAATTCGACAGGCGTCCAGCCAATTTCGGCATAACCCAGCAAACGTGGAAAGATCAGGTATTCAGCTTCAAAACGGTTTGAAACTGTCTCTGACCAAAGCGGCGCTTCAATACCAACAATGTTTTCCCTCTTAATTTCAGGAACCAGATTGGCCGGATCCCAGTTGTAACCTTTGTCAACTTCAATATAGGCAGCCCAATGCAAGCCGAACGTACTTACCGAATCATACTGCATGTCGAGGTAAGCATTTTTTGCCGGAGACATCAGCACTTTTGCCCCTTGTTTAACGCCTTTGACTGCATTTTCGGCCAAAGCCCAATACTGAACAATTGTATTCGGTTTTAAAGTCGCTAATGCGATCTCGTCCCAACCAAGTACTTTTTTGCCGTGAGCTTCCACAATGTCCTGAACACGGTTAATAAACGGTATGTAATCTTCAATTTTCGTAGCATGTGATTCGTCGCCACCGATGTGAATATACTCACCAGGAGTTAAAGCTGCCAGCTCGCGGATTACATCGTCAATAAATTTGTAGGTAAGCTCGTTGTGCGTATCAAGTGAACTGAAGCCAACCTCGATACCGGTATATAATTCGGTTGCTTTGCCATTTTTGTTTAATTCAGGATACGAAGCCAGAGCGGCATTGGTATGACCGGGCATGTCAATTTCAGGAATGACGGTGATAAACCTTTCCTGTGCATATTTTACAATGTCGGAATATTGTTCCTGGGTGTAAAATCCGCCAGGACCTCCACCAACTTCGGTACTTCCTCCATGTGTGGTAAGGTTTGGCCACGATTTGATTTCGATTCTCCAGCCCTGATCGTCGGACAAATGCAAATGAAATCTGTTCATTTTGTATGTTGCCAACTGATCAATCAGGGTTTTAACTTCCTCCACTTCGAAAAAATGGCGTGCCACATCGAGCATCGAACCACGGTAGCCGTACTCCGGATAATCGCGGATCGTTCCGGTTGCCATTTTCCATGGACCTTTCTGTGTGGTTGCCAACTCCACTTTCGAAGGCAAAAGCTGACGAATAGTCTGCACTCCGTAAAATAACCCGGCAGGTTTGTTTGCTTTCAGGTTAACCGATTTGCCGGTGATCGTCAGTTCATAACCTTCATCGCCTAATTCGGTGTCGTTGTCTGACAATGATAAATAAATACTTCCGGAGGCTGGAGTTTCGGCGGTAGTTTTTACCTCTATTCCCAAGCCGGTTGAAGGATTCAGCTTATCGGCCAGGTATTGACCAATTTGAAGCAATTCTACAGATTCGCCCTGAACGTAAATGTCAGTCTCATCTGTTAAAACGAATGATTCGCCTGTCGGAACAACTGAAACAGGTTTGGGGATGATGTTTTCTTTTGAAAGATCGGTCGGCGTGCAGGCCATTTGCCCAAACAAGACGGTTAAGACCATAAAAGCCAAAATAGTGTTTTGTTTTTTCATTGTTGTAGCGGTTAAATTGGTATTGGTTATAAATTAAGTTTAAAGTTAAATGTTTTTTATTCAACCAGTTTCAATATCCGTGTTTTTTTGCCAATCCTGAAATTAATAACGACCAGTGCAAAACAGGAACCTACGATGACAAACGCACCTGTCATTTCAATGGTCGTAAACTGTTCATGAAAAATCAACCATCCTGAAAGCAGGTTAAAAACAGGAACCATTGACTGAAGCAACGATCCGGTGGCTACATTCACGTATCGGTATCCTTCGGTCATAAACAACTGCCCGATGGTGGCAACGATGCCGACAAGTACCAGCAAAAGCAACTCGTTCAGATTGCCTTTGGCCTGTGTGGCGCCTGATGGTATCAAGAACAACCAGAACCCGACAATGCACTGCGAAAAGAAAATGGCATACGAATTATCGCTGTCGTGCAGCTTTTTCACAAACACAACTGCCAGCCCGGTAGTAACTGATCCGGCAATGGCAATCAGTTCGTAGATTCCCATTCCGGCCAGCGATTCTTTTCCTCCCACCGAGAGCAAAACCAGTCCGGCAAACGAAATAAATATGACGACGAACTTGATCGGCTCCACTTTTTCTTTCAGGATAAGCATACTGAACAAAGTGGCAAAAATGGGATACGAATAAACATACACCGAACCCTTGCCAACTCCCAGTTTTATAATTGCCAGATAGAACAGATAAACGGCAATACCGCCAACGATACCGCGCCAGAAAAGATTTTTTTTGTCGTTAAATTTTAGCTGAATAATTCCGAAAAGAGATAAAATTCCGAGGATGCCAAGGCCGATTGCAAAGCGGAAAAAGGTAGTTTGATAACTCGACACATTGGGAACCGCTTTTACCAAAACAGCCATCAGCGCAAAAAAAACAACCGATCCCAATGTTAAAAGGATTCCTTTCGAATTATCCGACATACAAATGATTGAGAATTAGAACGGCAAAACTACCAATATTATCCTGAATTACAGATGAAGTTTATCTGTCGATTTTGATACGGTCATTCATAAAAAACCCTGCACTTGGCAGGGTTTCTAAAATCTATTCTTCAATAACAACGATCTTCTCAATTAAATCGCCCTGTCTGATGGCGTCAATCACTTCGAGCCCTTCGTAAACTTTGCCGAAGCAAGTGTGCTTGCGGTCGAGGTGCGAAGTATTGCGGCGACTGTGGCAAACAAAAAACTGCGATCCTCCTGTGTTTTTTCCGGCATGTGCCATCGACAAAACACCGCGATCGTGAAACTGGTTTTCGCCATCCAGTTCGCAGGGAATTTTATAGCCCGGACCACCAGCGCCGGTTCCATTTGGGCAACCACCCTGAATCACAAAATCAGGAATCACACGGTGAAAAGTCAATCCATCGTAGAAACCACTTTTCGATAACTTGATAAAGTTCGCAACAGTTCCGGGTGCATCCTGATCGTAAAAATTAACTTTCATAACACCTTTGCTGGTATAAATTTCTGCTTTGCTCATATTTAAAATTTAAAATGTGGGTGCAAAAATACGAATAAACTAACTTATCGCAACACGAAGGGATTGTAAAATTCAGACCTTTAACCAGCCGCGGAACGCCCTTACCGCATAGTAAGAATCTGCCCCGTTGTGATACACAAATACATGGTTGTAGCGACGATCACAAAAAAGAGCGCCGCCTCGTTTTCTGATCTCCTCAGGTGTTTTCACCCAACTTGATGTTTTCAAGTCGAAATTTCCAAGTTTTTGTAGCTCCCGGTATTGTTCTTCGGTTAAAAGTTCAATGCCCATTTCGGTTGCCATACCAACAGCGGTGTTTGCCGGGTTATGTTCTTTTCTCGACTCCAGCGCTTCACGGTCGTAACAAATACTTCTGCGTTCTTTGGGACTTTCCTGCGAACAATCGTAAAAAATGTATTCTCCGGTTTTTTCATCATATCCAACCACATCCGGTTCACCGCCGGTTCTTTCCATTTCACTGAGCGACCACAGCTTTTCTTCGCAAGCTGGTGAATCCAACTTTGCTTGTATATCGGCCCATTCAATACCTTTATGCCGGTTCATATTTTTCTCAAAACGGGCTTTCAATGTGCTGAATAGTTCTTTATGTTCTTCGGGAGACAACTCCATTTTATTTTTCATGGCATTAATTTGTTATTCTGATTTGATTACGATGAATTGTAACAGATTAGTGTCCCATTTGGTTGAGCGGTATAAATATCAAAACGTTATCAGTAGCGTTTGATAGTTTGATAACAATCTCACTAATCGGCTGCATCCCTTTTATTTCATCCTCTTCGGTTGACCTCGATTGTACCAGTCTTGTACTCATTCACTTGCTCCAGCAGTTCCATTGACTTCATCAATGGTGTCCATTCTTTTCCGTTAAAGATAAGCTGAAACCAATTTTTATTCCGGTTCTCATATTTAATATTGGAAAAAAGCCAAAGAGCAACAAAGGTAAATGAACCTGTAACCATTATTGTTATTGCCCATTGCAAAAAATTCCAATCTGTGAGCATTGTTTCGTTCCACCAAAATGTTGTCCAAACAGGCAGCTGTAAAAACAAAATTCTGGTAGCCCAAAGTGTAGAGATTTTAAGCTGCGCCAATTTTTTTTGTGTTTGAAGTATTGGGTCAGAAATATTTACCTGGTAAATTTTGGTCAGTTGATAGACGTAAATAAGCAACGCAATTGCTGTTAGCAGAACTTGCAGGGTAGCCGAGAAAAGAAAAAACTTGTTGGCTTCCGCAAATGCGTTTAAATAAATTCCGCTCAAAGCAATTACTCCTATACCTACCCACAAAATACCCACCAACAGCGTAAATATTTTAATCGGTTTCATTGAGCCTAAAAAATTATGAATTGAAATCCGGGTAATATCTTCCGTGTTTTTCCTGTTTATTAAAAAGCTTTCTTCCAATTTTTCATTGGTTGCCTGCCAAAGTTGTTTTATTTCAAGCTCGTTCATTTCTTTATGATTTTAATTGTGAAAACCGTGTTTTTAATTTGTCCTTGATACGTCCTATTTTAGTTCCTGTGTTGCTTACCGACATGCCCAATATCCCGGCAATTTCAGCGTGGCTTTTGTCTTCCAGATACAGTATCATCAGTGCTTTGTCTATCTCTTTCAGTTCGCTGATAAATTGTTCCAGTAAATTCAGTTGCCGCTCATTTTCTGTTTTATCTTCGGTTGGCAGTTCCGGCATTTGCTCTTTCAGCACGGTGTACTTGCCTGCCCTGGTTGCATTTTTTCGGTAAAACGAGATAGCGACATTCAGTGAAATACGATACAGCCATGTTGAAATTTTATGCTGGTCGTTGTATTTGTAAATAGACTGCCATATCTGTATCATAATTTCCTGTAGGAGGTCTTGCCTGTCTTCTTCATTTAGACAGTAAGTTCGGGCAACCTTGAACAAAATAGCTTTGTGCTGTTCAATAATTTCCTGAAAAAATAGCTGCTGCTCTTGTTTGGTCATCATAGAATTAGAGTGGCATGAATTATTAAAGTCTTCATATTGCAGTTCTTTTTGTAAAACTTGTTTATTCAATTATTCGCAAGTCCGTTCAAAAAATCACAGTTGGCAGAAAGTTTTTTTATTTCCAGATTGTAAGATAAGGTTGTTTGGATTTTTGAATTGATTTTTAGGCGTTTACATTTATTGTGATTTCACCTAAAGTTGGGGCATTTTGTGATGACCGGTGCCAATGTCCGTAGTGCAAGACGGGAATTATCAATTTAGTTGTTCCCAATCTTTCTCAATCAATGCGTATATCAAATCATCCACCCATTTTCCATTCACCCATAAACTCTCAACAAAATGAGCTTCTTTGCGAAATCCAATTCGCTCAACCAACCGGATAGAATTTTTATTGTCAGGGTCGATGGACGCAATTATCCGATGTTTGCTCAGTTCTTTAAATAAACAATCAATCACTCTTTTAACAGCT
>JAUYEQ010000413.1 GCA_030691295.1 Bacteroidota bacterium | reverse complement strand
CCACAAGCAGATGGGATTTGAAAATATTAAAGAAATTATAGTGTATTCTCAAAGACCTATTGACAGTTTAATTGAGTTTTGCGTGAATGAAAACATTTCAATTGCTTGGTTGGATGAAGGTGTTTTTAAGCTTTTTGACGCTGGAGCTAATAATGATATAGATTTTGACCCTTTGCATTTCATTTAAGTGTATAGTCCCCAACTACTCAAAAACAAACAATGAAGGCACAATAGCAAGCTTCCAGGCAACTAGATTGCGAGTGCTTCGCTGACAGAAATAATAAATTGAAAAGCAGCTTTTTGTAGAAAGTCAATCGGTTAATCCACCCCGCACAGTGTCAGATGCAAAACGCAATAATCCATACAAGTAGATCTCCAAAAATCTGGAAGAAAAGAAAATAATTTCTCAAACAAGAAAATTCCCATACCGAAGAATTTCAATAAATCTTGCCGCTACGTATGAAATAGACTGCCCGATTAAACCACGGTTCCAAAAATGTTTCTTAACCTTGTGTTGAAATTTAAATAACACGAACAATGGCAAAGAAAAAAGATAAAAAAGCCAAATTGGTTGAAACATTCAATAAACCAAAGCTTAAAAACGCAATACTTACTATTTATTACGATCAACCCGAACGAACCTACAATTACAAACAAATAGCCGATCTGCTCAAGATTAAAGATCCCGAAATTATTAAACTGGTTTTTGTTGTGCTTGAAGAGCTTGCCGAAAGCGACAACCTTGAGATGGTTCAACGGGGTAAATACAAGCTCAAATCGCGCGGTGGAACTATTTGCGGTATTGTTGACATTCAAAGGCAAGGTTTTGCATACATCACTTCCGAAGAAGTTGAAAAACCGGTATTGGTCTCGGCCCATAACCTGAATCATGCCATGGATGGCGACAAGGTAAAAGTACATTTGTACGCCATGCATAAAAAGCAACAACCTGAAGGCGAAGTGGTTGAAATTATAGAACGTGCCAAAACTATTTTTGTTGGTACCATTTCTAAATCGAAAAACTTTTCATTTTTAATACCTTCAGGAAAATCAGCTTTTGATTTGTTTATACCGAATGAAAAGCTGAACGGAGCAAAAGACGGCCAGAAAGCAATTGCGCGGATAACAGAATGGCCGGCACGTTCTAAAAACCCATTTGGCGAAATCATAGAAGTACTGGGCGATGTGGGAAATAACAATACTGAAATGCACGCAATTTTAGCTGAATTCGATCTGCCACTGCGTTTTCCTGAAAATGTACTGAAAGCAGCCGAAAAAATACCTGATATGGTTCCGGCAGAAGAAATAGAACGCCGCCGCGACATGCGCGGAGTAACCACTTTTACCATTGACCCGCACGATGCCAAGGATTTTGACGATGCACTTTCTTTACGCAAACTCGAAAATGGTTTTTGGGAGGTGGGCGTTCACATTGCCGATGTTTCCTACTATGTACATCCCGGATCAATTCTCGACGAGGAAGCCTACGACCGCGCCACTTCGGTTTACCTTGTTGACCGGGTGGTTCCGATGTTGCCTGAAAAACTCTCGAACGGAGTTTGTTCGCTGCGGCCCAACGAGGACAAGCTTTGCTTTTCGGCCATTTTTCAGTTGAACAATGAAGCTGAAATTCAGAAACAATGGTTCGGGCGCACAGTCATTCATTCCGACAAACGATTTGCCTACGAAGATGCACAAGCTATCATAGAAACCGGTGAAGGTGAACTGAAAGATGAAGTTCTTACCCTGCACCGCCTTGCGGTAAAAATGCGCGAAGCCCGTTTCAAAAAGGGATCGCTCGGATTCGAACGGGTTGAAGTGAAGTTTAACCTGGATGAAAATGGAAAACCACTTTCGGTCTATTTTAAGGAAGCCAAAGAAAGCAATCAACTGGTAGAAGAATTTATGTTGCTGGCAAACAAACGGGTAGCCGAATTTATTGGCAATCCTGAAGATCAAAAAACTCCCCGGACATTTGTTTACCGCATCCACGACAAACCGGATCCTGATAAACTGATGAATTTCAATCATTTCATACACAAATTTGGGTACGGCCTGCAACTTGGAACGCCCGGGCAAATCTCAAAGTCGATGAACCTGCTCATGACCAATGTAAAAGGTAAAAATGAACAGAACGTGATTGAAACGCTCGCCATCCGCACCATGGCCAAAGCGGCGTATTCGACCCGAAACATTGGTCATTACGGCCTTTCGTTCGAATATTACACCCATTTCACTTCTCCCATCCGCCGCTATCCCGATGTGATGGTTCACCGTTTACTTCAACGCTATCTTGAAGGCGGAAGAACAGTGAGCGCACCAAAATGGGAAGATATGTGCAAGCATTCGTCCGTTATGGAATCAAAAGCAGCCAATGCCGAGCGGTCTTCCACAAAATACAAACAAGTGGAGTTCATGCAGGATAAAATCGGCGAAGAATTTAGTGGTGTTATTTCAGGAGTAACCGAATGGGGCATTTTTGTTGAACTTGAAAACAAGTGCGAAGGCATGGTTTCGGTAAGTTCGCTTGCTGATGATTTTTACATTTTCGATGAAAAAAATTATTGTCTGGTCGGTCGGCATTCACACCAGAAATTTCAGCTGGGCGATGTTGTAAAGGTGGAGATTATCAGGGCAAACCTGGAGAAAAAACAGCTCGATTTTCGCCTGATAAAAGAGAATTCTGAAAATAAAAACACGCCAAAGTATTCTTCAGCGCCAATCAAAAAAAGACGGAAATAAATTAGTTTTGAATTTCAGAGATTGTCAATCTAAATCCTGAATATATCTATTGTTTCATTTTCAGGAATTAACCTTATATTTGCTTTCTGAAAAAAAAACCTATTGTTATGGCGATGAATATTGAAAACGGAACGAACAAAAAAGATGCAAACCGTGAAAGTATCCTGAAAATTGCTCAGGAAATATTCAGCAAATACGGTTATAAAAAAACAACGCTCGACGATATCGCCAACGCTGTTCGTAAAGGGAAAAGCTCACTCTACTATTATTTCACGAGCAAGGAAGATCTTTTTCAGGCAGTTATACAAAAAGAAGTTGATTTACTGCGCAAAGAACTCGACATTGTTGTAAACCGCAATACCGATCCGGTTGACAAACTTCGTGATTATATACTTACAAAACTGACCACTTTCAGGGGAATGGCCAATTTTTACAATGCACTCGAAAACGATGTGACTGCCATCGAATTTATCGAAAACATAAAACACCGTCATCAGCAGGAAGAAATCAGAATGATAAAACGAATCCTGATTGAAGGTGTCCGGAAAAATATTTTCGAAGTATATGACCTTACCCTGGCCGCCATCGGAATCACCACTGCGATAAAAGGGCTTGAAATGCCTTTGGCAGCAGGCGATTACAGCAAAGTAAACCTCGAACAAAGTGTTGACAACATCGTAAAAATTCTATGTTACGGGGTCATGAAAAGATAGAAACTCTGAGCGTAAAATTTTAAAATAAATGAGCTTTCCCAAAGTTCTTTAATCGTATATAAAAGCTTTCCCAAAGTTCTCTAATAGTATAAATAAACTTTGGGAAAGCATTTATAAATTTTAATCAATAATTTACTGTATAGTAATCGTAATGTAATAGAATAGAAGCTACTTGCATCCGAATTAAGCAAGATGCGATATGCAGGAAGCTATCCGAAAGTTAGATATTTCAGTCATTTCCGATGTACATCTGGCAACCATGGCCAGCAAAGCAAAACACCTTCTTAAATACTTGAAATCCATTCAGCCTAAAACATTGGTTTTGAATGGCGATATCATAGATTCGTGGCGGTTTAGCCGGAATTATTTCCCGAAAGCTCATTTGAAAGTGATCCGTCAGTTGGTTAAAATGATCGAAAAAGGGGTGCAGGTGGTATATATTACTGGCAACCACGATGATGTTTTTCGAAAATTCAACAATACCCAGCTGGGCAATTTCAGCATTGTCAACCAACTTGAACTGACAATCAAAAAACAAAAAATATGGATTTTTCATGGCGATGTTTTCGATAACATCATCCATCATTCACCCTGGCTGGCTAAATTTGGTGCAGCTACCTATGGCTTTCTGACAGGATTTAACAAAGGCCTCAATTTTATTCTGAAACTATTTGGAGGCAAAGACATGATTCTTTACAAATCGATGAAAGACCGCATATCGAAAGAGAAGAAAGTTCTGACAAATTTTGAACTTGCCATTGCAAATGCCGCCCTCAGTAAAGAAATTGACATGGTTATTTGCGGGCACACACATATTCCGGTTGATAAAACCATTGAAACTGAAAAAGGAACCATCAGGTACATCAACTGCGGCGATTGGGTTGAACACTTTTCGGCGGCAGAATGCATCAATGGAAACTGGACACTGAACTATTTCAATTCAGAACACGAAGAAGAAGAGCCAGAACTGCCCGGCGACGAACTTTATATTCCGGATAAAAATCAGATGTACCGATCCATTTTGGAAGAATTGAAAATTGCTAGTTTCTTTTAATTATCAGAATGAAGATTTTATACGCCATTCAGGGAACGGGTAACGGCCATTTGGCTAGGGCAACCGAAATTGTTCCTATCCTGAAATCGCTGGCCGATACCGATGTACTGGTGAGTGGCACACAGGCTGATTTGAAAGTACCTTTCGATATTGATTATTGTTTTTCAGGTTTAAGTTTTATCGTGGGGCAAAATGGAGGGGTCGATATCTTAAAAACAATACAAACAATTCCAATATTGCAATTCTTACGTGACATCCGTAGTTTGCCCGTAAAACAATACGATCTGGTAATCAGTGATTTTGAACCTGTATCAGCATGGGCGTGCTGGCTTCAAAAAAAATACTGCATCGGACTAAGTCATCAGAATGCTGTTTTGCATCCATCTGCACCCAAGCCAGCCATCAACGATCTGCTCGGAAAACTAATTCTGAAAAAATACGCACCGGCAAACATTCAATACGGTTTTAATTTTAAACCCTTCTCTCCTGTTATATTCCCTCCTGTCATTCGTTCGGCCATCCGAAATGCTGAAGCAACTGTAAAAGCTCATTACACAGTGTATCTTCCCGCCTACAGCAATCAGCAAATTCAGGATGTGCTTTCCCAAATTCCGGATACCGAATGGCAGGTTTTTTCCAAACACTCAAAGCACAATTATACGGCTGGAAACATTCATTTTCAACCTGTTTCGCTCGAAAGATTTACCGAAAGTTTCCTGAGTTGTACGGGACTAATTTGTACTGCAGGTTTTGAGGGCCCTGCGGAAGCAATTTTCCTTGGTAAAAAACTCTGCGTTATCCCGATGAAAGGCCAGTACGAGCAATTTTGCAATGCTGCTAACCTTAAATCGATGGGAATAAAAGTGCTCGATCATTTTACCCGTTCAGCACCTGAACTAATTGATTGGATGCAGAATTCAACCGTACTTCAGTTCAGTTTTCCTGATATGACCGACGAAATACTCGAAGAAATTCTGTTAAAGCATGGGTAAATTTTTTATTCCAACTGTATTTTTTCGTTAATGCTTCTGTAATTCCAGCCCGATACTTTTGCCACTAAAATTCGACAGATGTATAGAGGATTATTGGTGTGCCTGATTTACCTTTCTTTTTCAAACCTGGTTTTTTCGGCAGAGCTAAAAGGAAAAGTCAACGATGCAAAATCAGGGGAAGAATTAGTGGGGGCGATCGTTTATATTAAAGAGTTGAAACAGGGTACAATTTCGGGATTGGATGGCTCTTTCGTTATCAAAAATATTCCAAAAGGTAATTATACCATTCAGTGCAGCTACATCAGCTATCAAACCATCGAACAAAAGATTTCAGTTACTGAATCAGCAGGCCAAAATTCAGACTTCAGGTTAATGCCACAAAATACTGAATTGGATGAAGTTAGCATCGTTGGGCGCAACGATAAAAGTACTGACTTTAGCGCCCGTAATTCAGAAAGAAACTCAAATCAGGTAATTAATGTGGTGAGCGCAAAAACCATTGAATTATCACCCGACCTGAATGTGGCCAACGCATTGCAGCGAATGTCGGGGGTGACTCTGGATAAAAGTTCGTCAAGTACCGGACAATACGCCCTGCTGCGCGGGATGGATAAAAGATACAATTACACGCTGGTGAACGGCATCAAAATTCCAAGCACACACAACAAACACCGCTACGTTTCGCTCGACATGTTCCCATCTGACATGGTTGACCGCATTGAAGTATCGAAAACACTTACGCCGAATATGGAAGGCGATGCCATAGCCGGAGCCGTTAACCTGGTGATGAAAAATGCACCAGACAAACTGTTGATTCAGGCCAATGCTTCGGCAGGGTACAGCCTGTTTTTCAGCGAAAACGATTTTCAAACTTTCAGAAGTAAAACGCTCAATCTGAAATCGCCTTACGAAAGAAACGTACAGGGTTACCAGGCTGTTCCGTCTGATTTTCCCAATCAAAACATAGTCATAAAAACTGTCGATATTCCCGTAAATTCTTATGGAAATCTGACTTTTGGCAACCGGTTTTTCGAAAAAAAGCTGGGATGGATTCTTTCAGCTAGCTACCAGAATACCTATACCGGCGAAAACAGCTTGTATTTTAAAGACGATCTGTCGCGTGACGGAAAAAACCTTCCGGTGCTTACCTCGATGCAGGAACGCATTTACAACGAAAACAAACGCAATTACGGTCTTCACAACAAACTTGATTACCAGTTTAATAACCGGCACCGTATTCAATTGTACACGGCTTACCTCGACATGGAAACCAAGCAGTTACGCGAAGTTCAAAATACCGATTTGGC
>JAUYEQ010000412.1 GCA_030691295.1 Bacteroidota bacterium | reverse complement strand
TATAAATATTGACAGACAAAGCAAATTTCAGTAGTTTAGCAAAAATCATTTTTACAACACTTCAGTAAATAACATTGGCTATGAAGAAAATCCTGCTCATCATCGCTTCGCTCTTTGGCATCCTTGCACTGGTTTATGTGTTTGGCCCTTCGTTCCCGAGCCCGGAACTCTCCGCTAAGCTTCCTGAAATACAAGTTGAAATAACCGGATTTGAAGCTTATCTGGAAGCTAAAAATTCAGCTCTGAAAATCAAACCTGACAACGAAAGCCGCATTGTCTGGGCAAACGACAGCCTGAAAAACAAAACAGAATACTGCTTACTTTATTTACACGGATTTTCGGCGTCATGGTTTGAAGGGGAACCGGTGCACACCGACTTTGCCGGAAGATATGGCATGAATCTGTACATTCCTTTACTCGCCTCCCATGGAATTGAAACATCCGATGCCCTGGTTGATATGACGCCCGACAGGCTTTACGAATCGGCCAAAGAAGCGCTGGTTGCGGCTCAGGCTTTGGGTGAAAAGGTTATTTTGATGAGTACTTCTACCGGTGGAACATTGAGTTTAAAACTTGCTGCGGAATTTCCTGAAATGGTTGAAGCATTGATATTACTATCGCCAAATATTGCCATTAACAATCCGGCCGCATTTCTGCTTAGCAAACCCTGGGGACTGCAGATTGCACGTCAGGTTTACAAAGGAAAATACAGGATTACCAATACCGATTTCGCTTCGGAAGACTGCAAATACTGGAACTGCAAATACCGGCTCGAAGCAATTGTTTATTTGCAGCAATTGGTTGAATCGACGATGACCAAAGAAACATTCGGGAGAGTTAACGAACCGGTATTTCTGGGCTATTATTACAAGGACGAACAAAATCAGGATCCTACTGTAAAAGTAGATGCAATGCTGAAAATGTATGACCAGCTGGGTACACCGGAAAGCATGAAGCAGAAAGTTGCTTTTCCGGAAGCGGGTGCTCATCCGATTGGGAGTAAATTGTTTTCAAAATCCTGGCAGGATGTTGAGATTGCCAGTTTTAAGTTTGCTGAAGAAAAACTGGGACTGATACCGGCAACGCTTGACAGTGAATGAGATGAATTCAGGCAAAAAGTATCAGATTCATTTTTGAAAGTTTCTTATATTTGTTGAAAAATTATTGGGATGAAATCAACTTTATCATATCAGGTGAAATTGAATTTTAGTCAAATATTGCAGATTGTCAAACAACTTCCGGCAAATGAAAAGATTAGAATTTCAAAAGAATTAGAAAAGGAAGTTATTGATTCAAATTTGACTAAATTACTTAAGTCATTTAAAAATAATGATTTAACAGAAGAAGAGATAACTAAAGAATGTGAGATTGTCAGGGAAAAACTCTATACAAAATCACTTGGAAAATAGAATAGTTGTTGACACCAATGTTCTGATTAGCTTCCTAATTGGCAAGCGTTTAAGAAAACTCAAAGATAAGCTAACAGATTCCACGATCAAATTAATACTAACCGATCAGCTGATAAAAGAGATAAGGATTGTAACTGCACGACCAAAATTCAGGAAATACTTTAACAAACAGGATGTTGATGATTTCATAGATTTAATCTCAATAATTGGCTTAACCTTTGAAATTCAATACATTCCTGATATTTGCAGAGATTCAAAAGATAATTTTTTACTTAGTCTTTGTTCTATTGGAACTGCTGATTTTTTAGTGACTGGAGATAAGGATTTGCTGGAATTGCTGGAATATAAAGGAACAAAAATAATCAACCCAAGTGATTTGGAAAAACTATTGTAAATTAATTCAAGAATGTCTTGTCAATAAAATACATTGAACAGGAGCAAACGGTTTATGTATTGCATATTTTCCACTCAAAACGAAATCCAGGAATAAAATACGAAAACAAATGATTGACTGGCCGCAAGCTGAAAACCCTTACATATCAACGCCTACCTGACAGGCATATAAGCTGACACCAGTTTTCCGTATAAATCAAACGCATCTGAACCTGTAATTTCGATCTGATAAAACTGTCCTTTTTTCAACGGAACGTCTTTGCTGATCAGTACTTCTCCATCCACTTCAGGAGAATCGAACTCGGTGCGTCCAACGAAGAATTCATCATCTTCGCGATCAATGATCACTTTTAAAGTTCTTCCAACTTTTTCAGCACTTAATTGTGAGGAAATGATTTGCTGAATTCCCATCAATTCCTCCTGACGAGCTTGTTTTACGTCTTCAGGAACATCGTCTGCATACTTTTTATATCCGTAGGTTCCATCTTCGTGCGAGTAGGTGAACGCACCCAAACGATCGAATTTATGTTTCTGAACAAAGCTCTTAAGCTGTTCAAAATCTTCTTCAGTTTCGCCCGGATGACCAATCAACATGGTCGTCCTGATAGTTATTCCGGGAACTTCTTCCTTAATCTTCTGCAACAATGCTTCAGTTTCTTCTGTAGTGACATGGCGAAGCATGTGTTTCAGCACATTGTTTGAGCTGTGCTGCAACGGAATATCAATGTAATGGCAAAGTTTGGGAACTGATTTAAACAGCGGCAGAATGTCCATCGGGAATTTGGTTGGATACAGATAATGCAAACGAATCCATTCGATGCCATCAATTTCGGCAATTTTTTGGATCAGTTCGGCCAACATTCCTTTTCCGTATAAATCGATTCCGTAATACGACAAATCCTGCGCAATCAGTAATATCTCGCGAACGCCTTTCTTTGCAAGGTATTTGGCTTCTTTTACCAGATCGTCCATCGACTTTGATTTGTGTTTGCCGGTCATGCCCGGAATGGCGCAAAACGCACAAACACGGTTGCAACCTTCCGAAATTTTGAGATACGCAAAATGCGAAGGCGTGGTAATTTTTCGTTCGTAAATATATTCAGGGCGATAGGTTGCTTTCAGCTCGCCCACCAGCGCTTTCATGTCGAACTTGCCAAAGTACTTGTCAACCTCCGGAATTTCCTTTTCCAGATCGGTTTTATACCGCTCGGAAAGACAGCCCATCACATACAATTTATCGATATCGCCGCGGCTTTTGGCGCCAACAAACTGCAAAATGGTATTGACCGATTCTTCTTTGGCATCAGCAATAAATCCGCAGGTATTGATTACCACAATATCAGAATCAGTCTCATTCGAATCGTGTACCACCTCAAAACCATCCATTGAAAGCTGGTTCAGTAAAACTTCAGAATCGACCAGGTTTTTCGAACAACCCAAAGTCACCACATTTATTTTTTGCTTACGGCCTCCCCCTGCCCCCTCCAAAAGAGGGGGTAAAGTTCCGGCGCGCGAAAGTTTACTTTTTGACAATGGTATTTTTCTTTTAAATTTAAGATTTCTAAAAAATTGTTTTTCCAAAAACTACTTCCCATTTGAGAAATGGTTTAGTCTGGCTTTTTTCAAGTCTCCCCTTTCGGGGGAGATTTAGAGGGGGCTTTTTAAGAGAAGAGCGAATCAACGAATGCTCTTCGGTTAAAAATCTGCAAGTCATCCATTTTCTCGCCAATTCCAATGTACTTGACAGGAATTTTAAATTGATCGGAAATCCCAATCACTACGCCACCTTTTGCGGTACCGTCGAGTTTGGTCAGCGCCAATGCAGTTACTTCAGTTGCCTTTGTAAATTGTTTGGCCTGTTCAAAAGCATTTTGTCCGGTTGAACCGTCCAGAATCAGCAAAACTTCGTGAGGAGCATCGGGCACCACTTTTTTCATCACCATTTTAATTTTGCTCAACTCATTCATTAAGTTGATTTTATTGTGCAGGCGACCGGCTGTATCAATAATCACCACGTCAGCACCCTGAGCTTTGGCTGACGAAAGCGCATCGAAAGCTACAGAAGCGGGGTCGGCTCCCATTCCTTGTTTTACCAGTGGCACCTGGACACGGTCGGCCCAAATCTGAAGCTGGTCGATGGCAGCAGCACGAAAAGTATCGCCGGCACCCAATACCACTTTTTTCCGGCTTGTTTAAACTGATGGGCGAGTTTACCGATAGTGGTCGTTTTTCCGACACCATTCACGCCAACCACCATAATTACATAAGGATCTTTACTATTTGGCAGGTCAAAATCAGAAACATCGTTTGAATTGTTTTCTTCGAGCAAGCTTGCAATCTCTTCTTTCAACACCGAATTCAGCTCCGAAGTTCCCATGTATTTATCAGCGGCAACTCGTTTCTCAATGCGATCGATGATTTTCAAAGTGGTATCTACACCAACATCAGCCGATATCAGAATTTCTTCCAGATTGTCCAGCACATCTTCATCAACCTTTGTTTTTCCAACAATGGCGCGGCTAATCTTCGTAAAAACACTTTCTTTTGTTTTTGCAAGCCCCTGATCAAGGCTTTCTTTTTTCTTGCTGTTAAAAATTCCGAAAATGCCCATATTCGCTCGATTTATCTGTCAACTTTATTGAAACGTGTACGATTTAATAAAAAAAGCCTTCACCAATGATGAAAGCTTTTTTCTATAGAGAGAATTGGGTCTATTTCTTGAAATGATCTTTTACAGTTTCATTCGGAATGATTTCTTCCTGAAATGTATAAGCACCAGTTTTTTCTGATTTTACCATTTTTACTACTTTGGCGTAACCTTTACCGGCACCTTTTTGTAACGAAGCAACTACTTTCTTTGCCATACTATTTCTTATTTAATTTCGCGGTGTACAGTAACTCGCTTTAAGTTAGAGTTGTATTTCTTTTTCTCCAGACGTTCAGGAGTATTCTTCCTGTTTTTGGTAGTAATATACCGTGAAGTTCCGGGAACCCCGCTGGTTTTTTGTTCGGTACATTCCATGATTACCTGAATTCTATTGCCTTTTTTAGCCATTTCTTAAAGCTTTAAATAGTTGTTATAAAACCTTTTTCCTTTGCACTTTTCAATGCAGCGTTCAATCCGTTTTTGTTGATTGTACGAATTCCGTTGGCTGAAACAGTTAACGAGATCCAACGATCTTCTTCAGGAAAATAGAACTTCTTTTTGAACAGGTTAGGAAAAAATTTCCTTTTCGTTCTGCGCTTTGAGTGTGAAACATTGTTTCCCACCATCACTTTTGTACCAGTTACTTGACAAACTCTTGACATTGTCTTATTTTTTAAATCTGAAATCTCACATTTTTCAAACAGTGCGCAAAATAACTACATTTTCTTTAGATAATCAAATAGTTTTTGAAGTTTTTTCTATAATTATCAACACCTTATTGTTCAAAAATAGCAAAGTCCCTTCTATATGTTGCCAAAAATAGGTAATATTGGTCTTTCTAAATTCAAATTCAAGTGGATCAGCAGCAAAATAAATACTTCCCGACAATTAAAGATGCCATTCATCTGGTGGTGCTTTATATATTTATACAAACGCTTGTCGATTTTCCGCTTGCCCTGCTCGATTATTACAACGGAACAGATTATTTGTACCATCCTGTAAAGAAAATCATTTTGGGAATCGGCTCCACAGTGTTTATCTTTTACTATGCATGGCGACGGGCTGGTGTATCACTTAAAGTACTTTTCCCTTATAAATCATTCAATGTTCTGATCTTAATTCCGGTTCTGTTTTTTCTGTGGGCAGCTCACAATTTAATCGGCGAGGTAAATGTTTGGGTTGACAAAGCCATACCTCCCCCGCCCTGGTTTTGGGAAATGTTCAATAAAATATTCGAAAATGATTACGGAATTTATGGTGCAATTTTAAAAGTTGTCATTATGGCACCGGTTATCGAGGAACTGATATTCAGGGGAATAATTATGCACGGGCTGATTCGGAACTATTCGAAGTTCACAGCCGTTTTTGTTTCAGCGCTAATGTTTGCACTGTTTCATCTCAATCCGTGGCAATTTCCGGCGACATTTATTCTCGGCATTGTGCTCGGAATCCTGATGCTTCGTACCCGAAATATCTATTTGTGTATTCTTGGCCATGCCATCAACAACGGATTGG
>JAUYEQ010000410.1 GCA_030691295.1 Bacteroidota bacterium | reverse complement strand
CCGGCCATGAGCGACGAAACCATCATGGTGCGCAACCAGGGAACCATTTTTATTGGCGGTCCGCCACTTGTTTTAGCTGCGACCGGAGAAGAAGTAACTCCTGAAGAACTGGGTGGCGCCGAAGTGCATACTTCCATTTCGGGTGTTGCCGATCACATTGCAGAAGATGATGTTCATGCGCTGCAAATCTGCCGTAAAATTGTGGAAGGATTACCTGTTCAGGAAAAACAAAAACTGGATATTCAACCTGCAAAAGAGCCGCTTTTCCCTGCTGATGAATTGCATGGATTTCTACCAACCGACTTGAAAAAACCGATCAACGCACACGCTATCATCGAACGTTTGGTTGATGGAAGTGAGTTTCAGGAATTCAAAGCCAACTACGGAAAAACACTGGTAACAGGCTTTGCGCGAATCTGGGGCTTTCCAATCGGTATCGTCGCCAACAACAGTTTTTTAACTTCGCAAAGTTCGCTGAAAGGTGCCCATTTTATACAGTTGTGCGTGCAGCGGAAAATCCCGTTGCTTTTTCTGCAAAATATCTCCGGCTTTATCGTCGGAAAAAAATACGAACACGGAGGAATTGCCCGCGATGGTGCAAAACTGATAAATGCCGTTGCAAACGCATCAGTTCCAAAGTTTACGGTAGTAATTGGCGGTTCTTTTGGCGCCGGAAATTACGCCATGGCCGGACGTTCATTCGATCCTCACTTTCTTTTTATGTGGCCGCATTCGCGTATTTCGGTGATGGGCGGAGAGCAGGCTTCCGGAGTTTTGAAAAGCATCGGCAGTAATGGATCGGGAGATAAATTACTTGAACAGTTTAATGAAGAAAGTTCAGCATATTACAGCTCATCGCGTTTGTGGGATGATGGAATCATCGATCCTGCAGATACCAGAAAAGTGCTGGCAATGGCCATTTCTGTCTCGCTGAACCGGCAGTTTGGAGAACCGGGATACGGAGTTTTCAGGATGTGACGGGAGTTTCAAGTTTCAGGTTCCAGGTTTCAAGTTGGGCGTTTCTGAGCGTTATCTTTCTGATACATTTGATGGACAAGAAAATTAAATCCAATAAGGATTTTTAGAAGACAACTATATTGATTTAAAAATTATAAGGAAATGCAAAACGTAAAACACGACTATCGATATATTGAAATTCAACTCGAAGATAAAATCGCCCGGATATCATTAAATCGTCCGGAAAGGCACAATGCCTTAATTCTGGAAATGATTGCAGAATTAGATCAGGCACTGGATGAGATTTCCGGCAGAAATGACCTGCTTTTTATGGTTCTATCCGGAAATGGACGTTCGTTTTGTGCCGGAGCTGATCTGAACTGGTTTTACGGATCAGATGAAAACAATCAGGAGGAAAATGCGGCGCGCTATAAACATTTGGCAGATCTGTTATTGAAACTATACCAATTGCCATTGGTAACCATAGCTTGTACACGCGGAAACGTATTTGGCGGAGGCATTGGACTGATGGCAGCCTGTGATTTTGTGTTGGCCGAAGCAAACACCCGTTTCATGTTCAGTGAGGTAAAACTTGGACTTTTACCCGCTACAATTTTGCCGTTTGTTGCCAAAAGATTGTCAGTTCAGAATCTTCGGAAATGGATTTTGACAGGAAGCTTATTCAACGCTCCCGAAGCACATCAGGCTGGATTGGTGGACATTTTATACGAAGAGGAACAGTTGGAAAAGGTATTGTTAGAATTTTTGACCTCTTTCGATTCGGCAGCGCCTTCGGCAGTAAAAAGAGCAAAAACCATGATCAATCAGGTGACTTCCGGAACTATAAATGTAAATGATACAGCCTTGACTGCAGTCATTTTGGCGGAAGCGCTTTCCTCGCCCGATGGACAGGAAGGAATTCGGGCATTTCTGGAAAAACGGAAACCAGAGTGGAGCCCCTCCCAAACCCTCCCCGAGGGGGAGGGCTT
>JAUYEQ010000402.1 GCA_030691295.1 Bacteroidota bacterium | reverse complement strand
CTGCTGAATGTGTGTATCGGTATAATCTTTAATAAATACTTCTCCCAAGTCATCCACTTCGGCAAAGCTATACGATTCATTTTCTGCAATTTCCAATACCAAAGCTCCCTCAGCAGCATCCAGAAATTCGCCATGATGATTGAGTAATTTCAATGCATTCCACTGTTTCGGATTGTGACTGGCAGTCAGGATAATTCCACCCTGCGCCTGTTCTTCTTTCACCGCGATTTCGGTAGTGGGAGTTGTTGCCATTCCCAAATCAACGACCAGACAACCCATTCCTGAAAGTGTGGCCACCACCAGCGACTGAACCATCGGCCCTGAAATGCGGGCATCGCGGCCAACAACAATGGTAATTGTTTGTCCGGGATGTTGCTGCTTGGCCCATTCGGCGTAGGCTGCTGTATATTTTACCACATCGAGCGGACTTAAACCTTCGCCCGGCTTACCGCCAATTGTTCCGCGAATTCCTGATATTGATCTGATTAAGGTCATAAAATTATTGATAAATTATTAATAAAAACCCTATTTATTTTCTATCGATTATTTTTTTTAGATAATCTTCAGTTTCTTTAACTAGAATGGATTTTAGCTTTTCAAATGTAATCCTTTTGTTCTTTATGAAGTTGATGTTGTTGTTAGTTCGTGCCCATGAAAATTTTCAAGCAAACATTCCTTTAATTGTTTGTTATCAAAGACACTTTTGGTGAACATGTCAATGTCAACCGAAATCCGATGCCCGATTTGCAAGGCCAAAGCAGTTCCTCCCACCAAATCAAAATGGTCCAGGTCATCAATACTGAAAAGCTTTTGAATAATTTTCAATGTTGAAGGAGCAACAGGTTCTTTGAATAGCATTTAAATTTTTCTAATGGAATATCAAAAAAAAGGCTGAAAAAGGAAAGTGATTTTCGATCTAAAGAGGCAGATTTTATAAGTTCCTCTTTAATAGTATCGAATCCATAAAAGCTAACAATCTCTTTAAAATCAGAAAAATTACCTAAAGAGCAGGTTCTTTCAATTACCAATTGCTTGTTTTTCGAAAAATCAAATCCTTCACGGGTCACATCCCATAAGAGAAATGGCCTTATTTTCGGTTGAGATTGTTGTATTGGAAGATCCATGGAAATCAATATATCTTGAATTATTATATCTAGTGTGAAACTACAAAATTTCAAAATCTTATCAAAGAAGGTAAGGAGATGGAAAAGTATAATTTCCACCACTTCCTATAGAAATTTGATTTGCCAAATATAACAAAATTAAAAAGGGTGTCGGATCTCACCCCACACCCTTTAAAGTTTTTAAGTCAGACCCTAAGTCCATATTTAAAAACCATAACAAACTTATGAAAAAAAATTCCGCAATACGGATATATAACAATTCACAAATCAAATACCCTTACCTGAAATCCTGCGTTTTGGGGAATATTTAATGAAAAGCCCTGAATTTAACTTCTTTTAACAAAACCAGCCTGTTCCACATCATGCTTGATTCTTTATGAGCGAAGTTTGTAGACCAAATCCCACAATACGATTCCGGCGCTCACCGAAATATTGAAGGAGTGTTTGGTGCCGTATTGCGGTATTTCTATGGCTCCGTGGCACAAATCAATTACAGATTGCTGAACGCCTTTCACTTCATTCCCGAATACCAATGCCAGCTTCTGATCTTTCTCAGGTTTAAAATCAGGAAGCAAAACACTGTGAACGACCTGCTCAACGGCCCAAACCATATACCCTGATTCTTTCAGTTTAATAACAGCGGCTTCGGTCTCTTCAAAATATTCCCAGGGAACCGACTTTTCGGCATCGAGGGCAGTTTTGTGAATGTCTTTATTGGGAGGTGTAGCAGTAATTCCGCATAACAGTATATTTTCAATCAGCAATGCATCCGAAGTGCGAAATACCGAACCAATGTTGTTGCAACTGCGGACATTATCCAAAACGACTGTAATCGAAGTTTTTTCAATTTCCTTATATTCGTCAACCGACAGACGGTCGAGTTCTGAGTTTTTTAATTTACGCATAAATAAGTGTCTAAAGTATTTAGAGTGCCTAAAGTGCCTGGAGTTATGCCCCTATAACTCCAGGCACTCCGAATTCTAGGCACTTCGAACTTTTTAAACTTTTTTTCTCCTGATGGGCATACTCATGCAGCGGGCGCCACCTCCTCCGCGGGCAAGTTCTGAGCCGGGAATGGTTACCACACATTTTCCTTCGGGAATTTCGCACAATCCGCTTAACAAATTTTTTGCCTGAACGATCTCAAATCCATTTTTATTGAGCTGATCGATGGTATGAATGTTTCGTTCGTAACCGATCACTTTTCCGGGAGCAAAAGCAAAAAAGTTTGCACCGCTGTGCCATTGTTCGCGTTCCTGCGTCCAGCTGTCGATGCCACCACCGCAACGCACCGGGTTCATATCAATACCCAGTTTTTTCAAGGCTTTGGGCAGGTTTCGTTCCTCCTCAATGCTTATTACTTCTCCGTTTTCAACCTGAATATGGATGGTATGAAAACGATTGGTTCCCATGATGAGCGGCTCGTAAACCATGCAGGTATCCATATCGAGAAACGTAAAAACCATGTCGAGGTGAATAAACGATTCAGGCGTATCGGGCAGTTCCTGAATCAGGATATGTCGCAGACCATCCTTCTTTGATTTGATTTTTTCGAGTATAAAGTCGATACCCTGCGTACTGGTACGGATTCCGGTTCCAATAACCAGCACATCTTCGCGTCCAACCTGGAAATCGCCGCCTTCGATAGAAATGCCCGGATAATTGCGAATAATTTCAGGAGTATTCGGATTTATGGTGGAAGTTTCGAGCATCGGATGGTGATTGAAAATTGCATCCATGATCACCGCCTCGCGATCGCGCACTTTACTGGCCATTTTCCCGATCAGCACTTCGTTGCCAAACGACATGGAAGCGTCGCGGGTAAAAAGAAAATTGTGCAAGGGGCGAAGGCTGAAGCGTTCAAGGCTTAAATATCGGGTCAGGTTGTTCCGTTCGAGATAAACGCCCTGAATCAGCTGCCGGGCAAGTTCTGTGGGATTTTGTTCCATCAGGCGGGGCAGGATTTCCAATGCGCCTTCACTGTAGCAAATATTCTGAAGCAAAGCGGTTTTCACGGGTTCATTTGCCAAAATATCCGAAAGCAAATCCCTGACTTCAAAAGTGCGGGTGATTTTATTCAGTACTCCTTTGAAAGTAGCGTATTCGTCACTGGCAACCGATAAATTCAGGATATCGCTGTACAACGCACGTTCAGCATTTTCAGGCGTCATTTCCTCAACTTCCAGACCCGGTGTGTGAATAATTACCCCTTCGAGTTGACCAATTTCAGAATTTACTTCAACTTTAAATCTTTTATTTGTTTGCATATTTCCTTTATTAAGCGCTCCAAAGATACAAACATTGAGCATCAGGATAATCGAAACATGTTTTTATCGTTTCAGTTTTATAACATATAACTATCTTCGTTGCGGAAAACAGTAACAATGAGAAAAGTATTTCTTACAGGTATTATTTTGTGGTTGGCTGCATTTGCGATGCATGCCCAGGAAACTGCATCCCCTAACTATGTGCAAGCGATCAGAATTGACAATGATACGCTTCCGCATGTGAATTTACCTGAAGTGCTCATTTTTCCAAAAAACCGTTTTAAATCGAAACAAGACGAACAACAATACTGGCGACTGGTTTGGAAAGTTAAAAAAGTTTATCCCTACGTGAAAGAAGCTGCCCGGCTTTACCAGAAATACCAGCAGGATGTGCCACAAGGAGCGAAAAGACGGGATCGCCGCGTTTATATCAAGAAAGCGGAGGATGAACTGATGGCACTTTACGGGCCAAAACTCAAAAAACTATCTATTTCGGAAGGGAGGATACTGATAAAACTAATCGACCGCGAAATTCATTCTACTTCGTATGAATTGATTGATCAGCTGAAAGGTGGTGTTCCGGCTGTTTTCTGGCAGGGTGTTGCACGACTTTTTGGCAACAATCTGAAATCGCAGTACGATCCGTATGGTGAGGACCGGCAGATAGAACAAATTATAATGTACATTGAAGCAGGAATTCTCTGAGAATTTCAATGATTGGTTCTACAACGAATTTATTTGACCGGAGACCGAAGAAGCAATCTATTTCCCTCTGGCCTTTACACATTCCATAATGGTGTATATCAGTATTTTGAAATCGACATACAGCGATATGTTTTTGATATAAACCATGTCGTACTGAAGCCGTTCCACCATTTCAGGTACATTTGATGCGTAACCGTATTTTACTTGTCCCCATGAGGTAATTCCGGGTCGGACTTTTTGCAGGTGAGTAACATACGGAGCTTCCTTGATAATCTGATCGATATAAAATTTGCGTTCGGGACGGGGGCCAACCAGTGACATTTCGCCTAAAAGCACATTTACGAACTGTGGAATTTCATCCAGATGGGTCCGGCGCATAACTTGACCGATATTGGTAATCCGGCTGTCGTTCGTGCTTGAAAGAAGTGGCCCGTTTGTTTCAGCATCCTTTACCATTGTGCGAAATTTATAGATCGTAAATGGTTTCCCGAATTTGCCCACCCTTTCCTGGTTATAAAAAATTGGTCCCTTCGAGCTATATTTAATCATGATTGCCAGAATAATAAAAACAGGAAAAAATACAATCATCGCCAGAATTGAAATCACTACATCCAGCAACCGTTTAATGTTTTCCTGCCACACGGGCATCAATCCGTTGGAAATTTTCAATAAGGGAGCGCCAAAAATTGTACTAGTTTTTGCCTGATTCGAAAGGATGTCAAATAAATCAGGAATTCCCCAAACGGCATGGGTCCGGTTTTCCAGCATGGTGAGAATTTCGCTCAACAGCTTGTGCTCAGTTGATTCAATGGCAATGATGATTTCTTCAACCTCCTGCTCACCAATTATTTTTTGCAGATTTTTATAGTTTCCAAGATTGGGCACATACTTTTCCAAAGGATAGGATTCCCGTTTGTCAACAGTTAGAAATCCTATAATCTTATTTCCCGCAGGCCTTTTTTGCGCCATCATCTCCTCAACCAGTTTAACTGCTTTTTTATTGCCACCAATAATGATGGTATTGAATCCGAGAAGACGCTTGTGTATTTTGTGTATTGTGCGGGTGGTAAGAATGAGCCTGAACAGATAGGTAAATCCAAAATGCAGGCCAAGCAGCGTAAAATAAAGGTTATAGTATTTTTTATAATCGCTGATAGAATCGTTCAGCAAAAGAAGGAAAAAGATTACGGTGACACCAAAAATTGAAGTTGCAATGGTTTTACCCAATTCGAGCAGACGCGATTTCCGGTAGATATTCGAATATTGACCGGTAATGTAATAGATTGTGATCCAGAAAATCGGAATAAAAATAAGCGCCTGGTAATATTTATCGGTAAGCTCCAGCGGAATTTCAATACCAAACGTCAACGGTTCTATGTAGATCTTCCGGTAGAAATAAAATAATGTCCAACTGATGATTGCGGCAATTATATCGAAACCCAGATACCTGGCAACATGTAAATTTTTATTCATAGAGAAAAATTAGGTCGCTTGCGCAAGTATGAACGCAATAACCCTAATAATATTGCTGCAAAAGTAGTGTTATTTTCTCTTAGAATTTTATTTCGTTGAATCGAAGATGTTCACTGATCTCATTCACAATGCGGACACCGTTCAGCAAATTGGCGAACGAGTTCAATTGTTTGTTATGAACCTGAATCATCCGGATGAAATTATTGATAGAGGTAAATTCCTGATTTGGACTTGGATATGAAAGGTAAAGAGGTGTTTGAAATTCAAATATGCTTCTTCCTCCAGTGCACAGAATTTCGCAATAGCCCGAAGTTTTTTCCTTCGAAAAAGTAAGATTTGCCACGCTGCTGTTTTCGTATTCAATACGAACATTTACAACCAGCTGACCTTCCGAATCTTCAATCCCAATAACATCGGTTTTTCTATAATTACTTTGAATTACCCGGTTGATAGCGGTCACTAAGAGCAGCATCTCATTTGCCGGCTTCAGCGTTGATCCTTCAAAACAAGTTCGTAAATTAATGAGCATCGGTTTCTCATATTTATTCAGGAAAGGATCGAAATGTGGAATGAAATCGAAAGGGTTGTAAATAAAATTGACAATCCCGGCTTCTTTTTCCAGATCTATCAATTCTTTCATTTCCCGAATATTCAGGTTGGGAATTGTTTTAAGATAAATGTGTTTACTCTTCCGTAAAATCATCCGAATTAAATCGCTGCTGATACTTTTATCGCTCAGGATCAGGATGGCATCCGAAATTTCCATCAATTCAATTGGGGTGAAAAATTCCGTAAAACCACCATCAAAAGTGACATTTCCGGAGAAATAAACCCCTGCAACGGTTACTTCAGGCATGGTTTTCAACTGCCTCATAAGCTCCGGATTGCTTGTTTGGTCGCCAAAAATTCCGAGTTTTAACATACACGCAAAATAGGAATAAATTAAAAATCCTTAATATTGTTGGCCAAAATACTTTTCAACGTCGATTGTTAATAATGTTTCTTTGTTCAGGTTTTTTCGGGCCTGTATTTAGCTAAATTTGAAAAAAGGTTAATCTTATGGAGTTTCAGGATACATTGCGTCATCAGGGTTTACGGAAAAGAATGGTGGAAGGTATTCGTATCAAGGGTGTTAAAGACGAAAAAGTACTGGATGCGATCGGTAGTGTGCCGCGTCACCTGTTTATGGACAGCAGCTTTATTCAGTTTGCATACAAAGACCAGGCTTTCCCGATTGGGGCAGGTCAAACAATCAGCCAGCCATTTACAGTAGCCATGCAAACGCAGCTATTACAGGTTGGACGACACGATAAAATTCTTGAAGTCGGTACCGGATCAGGATATCAGGCGGCTGTTCTGCTCGAAATGGGCGCTACCGTTTACACCATCGAACGCCAGCGCGAACTGTACCTGAAAGTACAGTCGATCCTGCCGCAAATTGGTTATCACCCCAAATTTTTCTTTGGCGATGGTTACAAAGGATTGCCAACATACGGCCCGTTCGACAGAATCATTGTAACTGCCGGGGCTCCTGTTATTCCTGAAGAATTGCTTTCGCAGCTAAAAGTGGGCGGGCGCATGGTAATTCCGATGGGTCCACGCGAAAAACAAACCATGTACGTTCTGGTAAAAACCAGCGAAACCGAATATTACAAGGAAACGCACGGAACTTATGTGTTTGTTCCGATGTTAAAAGGCGTTGATAAATAAGTTCGAAGTGCCTAAAGTTCGGAGTGCCTAAAGAACTTTCAGAACGCGGATTTAGGTACTTATATATTCAAAACACTTTTTCATACTATTGTTCACTTTTAATACTAAAGATATGGAAAATAAAGACTTT
>JAUYEQ010000393.1 GCA_030691295.1 Bacteroidota bacterium | reverse complement strand
ATTAAGCCAGAAAATACCATGGTCGCCACTGTCGCAATTAATTGAATCCAAAGCTGTTTTGGGTTGCCGTAGAATAAACCGCTGTATGATGCCTGAATGGCAGGAGTGGCCAGTAACCCTGTTAGAAGTGCGCCCAGAATACCGCCAACGCCGTGTACGCCAAAAGCATCGAGCGTATCGTCGTAACCGTATTTGTGTTTCACAACCGAAACCATAAAGAAACAAGCGATTGAAACCACAACACCAATAATTACGGCACCGGGTACCCCAACAAACCCTGCAGCGGGTGTAATGGCAACAAGCCCTCCAACTGCACCGGTACAAACGCCGATCACTGTTGGTTTTTTATTGATTGTCCAATCGAGCAAGGCCCAGGTTAGCGCAGCGGTTGCAGTTGCAACATGGGTTGAAAGAAATGCGCTGATGGCCAATCCGTCGGCAGCCAAACCGCTTCCGGCGTTAAAACCGAACCAGCCAAACCAAAGCAATGCGGTCCCAATAACAACCAGTGGAATATTGTGGGGCGCTGTTGGGTGATTGTTGTAGTTTCTTCTGTTTCCAATCATGAGTGTCATAACCAGTGCTGCGATACCTGCATTGATGTGAACTACTGTTCCGCCGGCAAAATCAAGTGCACCCATGTTGAATAACCAACCATCGGCTGACCAAACCCAGTGAGCAACCGGATTATAGACAAAAATGGCCCACAGTAGAGAGAAAATCAGGAATCCACGGAATTTAATGCGTTCGGCATAAGCGCCGATAATTAATGCCGGGGTAATAACTGCAAACATTCCCTGAAACAGCACAAACAACAGGTGTGGGATTCTGGCAGTTTCCTGCGAAATATAGTATGGACTAACATCGTTAATTCCAATTCCATTCAGAAATACCCAGTCGAAACCGCCAATAAACGGAGCAAGAACTCCTGTTGACGAGCTAAAAGCAAGGCTGTAGCCGAAGAATACCCATTCGAGGGTAATCACTGCTGTTAAAATGAAACACTGCATCAGTATGTTTAAAACATTTTTCTGACGGACCAAACCGCCATAAAACAAAGCCAGACCGGGAATAGTCATCAGCATTACCAGCGCTGTTGCAACTATCATCCATGCAGTGTTGCCAAAGTCAATATAAGGAGTTGGTTCTGCGACTGCCACGGCAGCTTCCTGAGCAAAAAGTAGAGTGGGGGCAATTAATCCGAGTATTGCCAGCCCTGCGTATTTTATTTTTGTATTCATAGGATATGCTTCTGAATTATTTGTTGTAGAGGGATTCGTCGCCACGGTCTTTGGTTCGGATGCGGATGGATTGAACGATGTCGCTTACGAAAATTCTTCCGTCACCGCTTTCGCCGGTATAGGCCGATTCGAGAATGGCATTGATTGATTTCTCGACATTAATTTCTCGCACAACAAATGAAATGCAGATACGCGAAATAGAATTTACGTCGTAGGCAATTCCGCGAAATATGAGTCCCTGCCTGGCGGTTCCCTGTCCTTTTACTTCCCACCAGGAAAGAAATTCGATGTCGGCGTCGTGCAGCGCTGCCCGTACTTCCTCAAATTTGGTTTTTCTAACGATGGCTTCAATTTTCTTCATAACAATTAAATTTTGGGTGAATAAAATCAGGAATGGGTTTTTCCTGAACGTTGTTAATTATTTATGCGAACAAAAATATAAAAATATTGAATCGGTGTATTGATAATTGGGGTTAATCGGTTAAAAAAGATATAAAAAATTAACGAAAGATGAAAAATAGATTGTTATTTGTGATAAAAATGCACAAAGTGTCAGAATTTATGTTTTTGGAAAAAAACATTATTCTTTGCTCTCAGGTGCAAAAAGAAAGAGAGGCCTGTCCCCCAACAGTCCCCTCTTCTTGAAAAACAACAAATCTAATTGTTGAAGAAAAAATTAGTTGTAAGCGCTTTCGCCATGTTCGTAAATGTCCAAACCTTCTTCCTCGATACGTTTTGGAACTCTTAAACCAACGGTTGCTTTCAATATTCTGAAAAGTATAAATCCGGTAACCCCAGCCCACGCTGCAACTGCAGCGACTCCAATTAGCTGAGTAACGAGTTGAGCTGCTCCATGTCCGTAAAACAGGCCAGTTGATTCCGAAAATAAACCAACCATGATGGTTCCCAAGGCACCACAAACTCCATGAACAGATATTGCACCAACCGGATCGTCAATATGAAGTACATTGTCGATAAATGTAACGGCGAATACTAGTACAGCTCCTGAAATAAGACCAATCAGTAATGCTCCTGAAGCTGTTACTACAGCGCAACCGGCAGTTACCCCGACCAAACCGGCCAAAGCGCCGTTTAATGCAAAACTCAAACTTGGTTTTCCCCATTTAAGCCAACTAATCACTAATGCTGCCAATGCTCCGGCAACGGCTGAAAGGTTGGTGGTAACAAAAATATGGGAGATTGCTGTTGCATTTGCAGATCCTGAAGCAGCCAGCTGTGATCCGGGATTGAATCCGAACCAACCAAGCCACAGGATAAATACACCCAAAGCTCCGAGGGTCATGCTGTGACCTGGAATTGCATTTACTTTCTTTCCGTTGTATTTTCCAAGACGTGGCCCAAGTGCCATTGCTCCGGTTAATGCAACCACTCCACCAACCATGTGTACTACTGTTGATCCGGCAAAATCGTGGAAAGGTGTTGCCAGTTGCGATAACCAACCTCCACCCCAGATCCAGTGGCCGGAAACAGGATAAATGACCGCAGAAACTACAAGTGAAAAGATCAGGTATGATTTGAATTCGGTACGTTCGGCCATCGCTCCCGATACAATGGTCGCGGCTGTTGCAGCAAACACTGTTTGGAAAATCAGAAACGCTTCTGCGGGAATTCCGCCAGTCCATCCATTCTTGAAAAATAAATCGGGAGTTCCGATGAAACCGGCGATATCTGTTCCGAACATCAGACCGAAACCCAATACCCAGAATACAATTGAGCCTACAGAGAAGTCCATCAGGTTTTTATATAGGATGTTTACAGTATTTTTCGAACGGGTGAATCCCGCTTCTACCAGGGCAAAACCTGCTTGCATGAAGAATACCAGGGCAGCTGTTATTAAGACCCAGATGGTATCTATTGACCTGGCCAGATCCGCTGCGGATGCGGCCAAAGATGTGAGTGTTACTTCGTCCATGATTGATAATTTTCAGTTGTTTTTAAATTTCTTTCCCTTTGATGAATAATGACTCATCTCCAAATTCACCGGTCCTGATGCGGTAAGATTCTTCAATGGCGGAAACGAATATTTTTCCATCGCCGATTTCACCAGTTCTGGCGGCTGTCATGATCGCCAGTACTGTTTTCTCTACGTTTTTATTCCGTACAATAATGGAGAGAATAGTGCGTTCGATGGTGCTTGTGTCGTAAACCACACCGCGGTACATCCGTTCTTCCCTGGTCTGGCCAACGCCGCGAACATCCCAAAAAGAGAAGAATTCAATTCCTGCTTCGTTGAGTGCTATTTTAACATCATCGAATTTTATTTTGCGTATAATTGCTTCAATCTTTTTCATTTTGAGTATATTATTTCGTGTTAATTTTTATTGAAACAGTATTGTTATAAGGAGAAACCTACAACCATAAACATCTGATTCTTTTCGGGATTGAAAACAACCTGGCCTGATACCGGAACGGAAAAGCTATCGGTGATTTTAATAACTTTACCAGTGCCAAGTGCGATGTTACATACATTGAATTTTCCATCAGAAGTGTGCCAACCGTCACCTGCGCCAACAGTTAAGCTGAAATTTTTAAAGGCATAGGCGGCCTGAAAGTATTTGTCTTTGCCTGCCGATGCGGCTACAGAGGCTTCGTTTACAATGTAGTTTGCACTTAAGCTTAAACCTCCAATTGCATAACCAAGGTTGATTTCTACAGCATTTGTTGAATCTGACATGAATGAACCACCAGCTCTTGGATAATAATAGTCTGTTACGCCAATGCTAAGACCATTTGAGAATGCATAAGAAATATATGGATCTGCTTCGGCATAGCCAGCCGCGTCGAATGATCCCCATACTCCAATGGTTAGACCGCCAGTGCTAAATTTTACTGAGGGTTGAAAGGCGGGTCCTGTGCCTAATACAGATCCTCTCCATACATAGTTGCTGTAAAAATCAGCTCCTGCTGTGAAGGGTGATGCTTTTTCTTCTACTACTTCTTCTTGCGCTTTAACATTCAAAGTACAAATGGCAAGAATTGCAAAAACAATGAGGGTAATTTTCTTTTTCATGATACTTAATTTTAAGTGTTAAAAAAATTTTATTTGTTTAAAATCTATCTGCATCTAATTTTTTTGGGGTCATTTCAATAAAAAATAACTTTTTTTCAGAAGCACCCCTTTCGTTTGATATGCTTGGCCAAAAGTATGTATATTTTCCATTGTTTCTTATTTTAAAATAGGGGGTATGTGTGAATTAAAGATAAATTAACAAACGAAATGCTTAAAAAATTGGGTTGTATTCTGAAAAAACATGTAAAAAATGAGGTGTGAGTATGAAAAATTAGGGTGTATTGCAAAAAATGCTAAAAATGATGTTTTGATATGTGTTTCTAAACGTTTGCAAATCAAATAGTCGCGAAATGTGATGTATATATATTAAAATGTATTTAATGATATTTAAAAAATATCAAAAAGATATAATAAGTCTTGTAGTTGGAATAAAAAGTAAATTTATTGAATTGATTTTTATTTTGTCTTTTTATTTCTGTTTTTCACATGAAATCAAAAAAAATAACCTTCTTATTTGTTTTATATTAATTCGTCAGGATTTTCAGCGCTATAAAATTGCGAAGTTCAGTTTTGTTATATTTGCATTCCATTTTCAATTAAATCATAATGCAAACCTGAATTTCATGAGGCAACAATTGTTACGGCTTTTGAAGTATTTTCTATTCTGGATGACTTTCTTTTGGTTTGCCAAGGTTTTATTCCTGATATGGAATTTTAATATAACCGGACAATTGTCGTCAGGCGAAATTTTAGGAATATTTTGGCATGGTTTGATAATGGATGTGTCAACCGCATGTTATCTGCTTTTACTGCCTGGATTACTTTTGTGCTTCGGTATTGTTTTGCCATCGAAGTTTATTAATCGTTTCATACATATATATACACTGCTTTTTTTGATTGTTGCATCCGCCTTAATCGTGCTTGATTTGGGTTTGTACCCGCATTGGGGAACCCGTGTGAATGTCACTGTATTCAATTATCTCGGCGATCCGGTGGCCATAGCTGCTTCGGTTTCAGTTATCGATGTGTTACTGGGTTTGATTATTTCAGGAAGTCAGATCTTTGGTTTTCTTTTTATTTATAAAATAATATTTCCTGAAGGTGTTTCTCCTGAAGGTGCAGTTAAATGGTATTTCCCGTTGATTCAGTTATTTATAGTAGCAAGCTTGATCCTCCCAATTCGAGGCGGGTTGGATACTTCGCCACTGAATCTTAGTTCGGTAGCCTTTAGTTCAAAGTTGTATGTCAATCAGGCGGCAACCAATTATTTGTGGAATTTTGCAAAATCGGTTGAAAAACGCAAAAGACTTTCGAATCCCTGCACATACATGGAAAAGGGCGAAAGCCTGCGGATTTTTAATGAATATCAAAAAAACGATACACTTATTTCCGGGCCGCAACTCCTGAAGTTGAATCCGGAGAAACAACCCAATGTAATCCTCATTATTTTAGAGAGTTTCACCAATAAGGTAATTGCTCCTTTGGGCGGACTGCATGGAATTTCGCCAAATCTGGATTCGCTTTGCATCCGAAGTACGGTTTTTACTTCCTTTTATTCAACCGGAAACCGTTCCGATCGAGGTATTTCTGCATTGCTTGGCGGATATCCTTCGTTGTTGAGTACTTCCATCATGGTTTATCCTGAAAAATCAAATGGTTTGACGCTGCTTCCGGAGTATTTTAACCGGAAAAACTACAATACCTCCTTTTATTACGGGGGCGACATAAATTTTTATAACCTGAAAACATTTGTGCTGAAGGGCAATTTTGGGAAGTTGGTCACCAAAGCTGATTTTCCATCGGAATTGGGCAGAATGACAAAATGGGGAGTTCCCGATGGATATGTTTTTGAACGGGCCACCGAAGATTTGAAAACTGAAAAGGAGCCTTTCATGAAAACCATTTATACCATTAGCAGTCATCCGCCTTATGATGTGCCGTTTTCGAAGTTCCCCGGAAGTTCAAACGAAGAAAAATACCTGAATTCGGTGGCATATACCGACAGTTGTCTGGGCGCATTTATCGATTCGTTTCGCAAATCGCCGCTTTGGGAGAACACTTTATTAATAGTGACATCCGATCATGGAACTTTGCCGCCGGGACCTACAGACATTACCGATCCGGCATCCTATCGGATTCCGTTGATATGGTCTGGTGGGGTTGTTGACTCGTTGCAGCGAATTGAAACCATTACGCAACAAGTCGATTTTGGAACTTCCCTTATTCATCAACTGGGTTGGGAAACTGACGCGGCTCCATTCGCGAAAGACTTTTTTAGCTCACGTCCCCATGCCTTTTATATGCTCGATTCCGGTTGGGGATATGTTGTTCCTGAAGGAAGTTTTTATTTCGATCAGAGTAGGAATGATTTTGTTTCGAACCCAGTAGGTAAATCGGTGGATTTAACATTTCCAAAAGCATACATGCAGGTTTTACACGATGATTTTATTAACCGATAACCCGTAGAGACGCGATTTATCGCGTCTCTTATCATGTCTCTCATTACGTCTCAAAAAATATATAGACAAGCAACAATGTTACAACAAAAAAATGCAATATTTCTGATCATCAATAAATATGCAGGGCATCAGAATGGAGCCAGCGCTCTTGAAATCGTCGTTCCGTATTTAAAGATGAATGGTTGTTCGGTTGAATATTCCTTTACAAATCATCCCGGACATGCCACAGAACTTGCATCTCTGGCTTCGGCCAGTGGGTTTGATTTGGTAGTTGCAGTGGGTGGTGATGGAACTGTTAATGAAGTTGCAAAAGGATTGATAGGATCACATACGTTGATGGGAATAATCCCGATGGGCTCTGGAAATGGCCTTGCCCGCGAACTTGGAATTTCTATGAACATGCGTAAAAGTGCGCGTACTTTGATTGAAGGGAAAAACATTCAGTTGGATGTATGCAAACTTAATAACCAGCATTTCCTTTGTACAAGTGGTCTCGGATTCGATGCGCTTGTTGCCCATAAAATGAGCAAAGCTGCATCACGTGGATTCCTGAAATATGTACAATTGGTTGTTCAGGAAAGTATCTTTTACAAACCGCTTGATGTAAGAATGAAAATTGATGGGGTTCTGATCGAAAAGCCTGTTTTCCTGGTCACTTTTGCCAACGCATCACAGTTTGGCAACAACGCGTTTATTGCACCTGCAGCCAGCATGACCGACGGTTTTATTGATGTGGTGGTGGTGCACAAATTTGCAAAAATATGGATGCCGGTTTTTGCGGTTGCCTTGTTTACCAAGCTGATGCCCAAACTCCCGTTTGTTGAATGTTTCAAGGCCAAACAAATTGAGCTGGAACTGGCCGATACACCTTATTATCATTTCGATGGCGAACCCGGACAATTGCAAACTCCGGCTCAGATTAGACTTGATGCAAAGAAAATTTGGGTGAAGTGCAGGAAGGTGCATTTTTAACCTATTATTTCAACAATCATTTAATATTCACATTGTCTTTTAATAAGATTGATTGGTTATAATTCATTATATTTAACCAACTCAAATTACGGTCAATATGAAAACATTCGAGAAATATTCCCTGTCGCGTCGAAATTTTATCAGAACCTCGGTTACTACTACAGCCACAATTTCTTTATTCCCATTGGCATGTCTCAGGCCAGCTTCAATATCAGCAGAGGAAATTTCTGTTGAGCGGCTTCCTCTAATTTTAAAACGAAAATTTGGAAGTTTTGATTTTGAGGTAACTACAATGGGTTTAGGTGGGCAGGGAGGTGTGCAGTGGCCACCTTCTGATACGAACCCTGTTGCAATAATAATTAAGGCTATTAAGCTTGGAATCAATTATTTTGATACTTCGAACCTTTATGGAAACAGTCAATTGAATTATCACAAAGCTTTTGTTGAGATGAATTTGATTTCAGGAGAACCAAACTATGACGAAAATCTACGAGATTCTATTTGGATAACCAGCAAAACCCACATGCGATGGGGTAATTCAGGTTATCCTGAATTACCGGTCGTTTCAAATACATCAAATGGGAGACCTAATGTTAAATGTGCAATTGATGATTTAAAAAGGTCTTTGAGTCAAATCTTTGGAGATAACAAAGGAAATTATCCGGAAGGAGCGTATCTGGACATGATGTTAATTCATTCAGTAAAAGATACTGAAAATGTTAATGTATTATATGAAGGCCTGGAAACACCTCTTGACCCTTCAAAAAATTTTGGAGCATTAGTTGCATTGCGCGATTTTCGTGATGGAACAAATCTAACAGGAATGAATCCAAAAAATGAAAAACTGATTCGGCATATCGGATTTTCTGGTCATACCAGTCCTCCTGTAATGATTGATATGATTCAGCGAGATGAATATGGAGTTCTTGAAGCGGTTTTAGTTGCCATTAATTCAAACGATAAAACAAAATATAACATGCAGCATAATGTGATACCCGTTGCTTCTGCGAAAGGTATGGGCATTATCGCTATGAAAATATTTGCTGATGCTGCTTTGTATCATAAAGCTCCAAGGTGGTCAGGTTCTTCTGATGATGTTTTTCTTCAGGTTGGCACGCAAGAATTGCCTAGCAGGCCACTTATTGAGTATAGCCTTACAACTCCGGGAGTACATACGGCTATTATTGGTATAGGGCATATTGATGAAGATTCTCAGAAATGTCAGTTGATTCAGAATTTTTATGCAGCACAAATAGAATCGGATGGGATTGGTGAGATCGAGCGAAAAAAAACGGAAGATCTTACAAAATCGCTTAAACCAAACTCTAACTATTTCCAATTATCTAAAGTAGGATTGACTCCACCACAAAATCTGAGAAAAGAGGGCGATAGATTATATTGGGATAATGCATTTGCCGGAGATTCTCCATTAAAATCTTACGAGATTTTGGTGAATGGTGTAAAAGTCGGAGAAGTTAAGCACCAGCCTCAAATTTTGAAGAGTAAACCCTTTACTTATGATATTTCGTTAAACTCAAACGATAAAGTTGAAATTGCTGCGGTTGATCTGAGTGGCAACAGGGCTGTTGAATTGCTTGTCACCATTTTGTCTGCTAAAGATTCAAGCAAAAATAACAGGGTTCAGCTTTATCCGAACCCATGTTTGACAGAATTGACCGTAAGGAACATTGAAACGGCTAATTCTAATGTTTCAATTTACTCAGCCGCTGGTGTCAAACTGATCGAAAAAGCAGCAAACGACACTCAGGCGAAATTTGATGTTTCAAACTTGCCTAAGGGAACCTACTTTGTTAGGTTTTCTAATGGGATCAGTGAAAAATTTTTCAAGTTGTAATTTTTATAAATTGCCTGTTAAGATCATCCACTATACTTAAACAATGGTGTAGCAGTTGTCGCTTTTGTCTTGATAGCTGCCACTTCCTTATTGCTTAACGGACTGAGTGTATCTCTCATATTAATGGCAATTTTGAACAGTTCGGCATCGCCCGGGGTAATGGCGTTTGTTACAGGGTGCGATAAGGTAAAACGCAATCCCATTCTTATATCTTCCTCGCCCAGAAGCGGTTCGTACCAGCATTTTGGGCGTTTCGAACGGTCTGCATCCTTTGGCCACGGCCCTTTTGCCATTGCTTTCAATGCAATAATTCCCATTTTCTTCTGCCTTGCAAGTTCCAGAACCTGCGGTCCAAAATTGCCAACATTCCAGGTGACATAATTGAAAGGGAACATGATGGAATCGAAATCAAATCCATTCATTAAAGCCATTGCTGCTTCAACCGAATGTGCAGAAAATCCGATGAATCTGATTTTACCCTCTTTTTTTGCTTCGAGGAAAGTTTCCATTGCACCACCCGGCCCAAATATCGTTTTAACATCTTCAAGTGAAGTTACCGCATGAAGCTGATACAGATCGAAATGATCCGTCCGAAGGTTTTTGAGTGATTGCTCCAATTCCTTACGGGCATCATCTTTTGTGCGTTTGCCGGTTTTACAGGATAGAAATACACTTTTACGGTAGGGTTCCAAAGCCGGTCCAAGTTTAACTTCAGCATCGCCGTATGATGGAGCTACATCGAAGTGGTTAACGCCTGCATCAATGGCAAATTTTACAGAGGTAGCAGCATCTTCCGGACTTGCATCCTTAACGATTATTCCACCGAAACCAATCACTGAAAGCATCTCGCCGGTTTTGCCCAAAGCTCTCTTTTCAAGCTTACCTGCAGGTGAAGATTCTCGTGCAATAAACGACAAATCGGCTGGGAAAAGGCTGAATACCGGAGCAGCCAAAACTGTTTTACTGATAAAATCACGACGTTTCATAATGAGTGTATTAATGAATTGTTGGTAAACTGCTTTCGACAATGTTCGTGCAAGTTACAATATATTGCTGAAAAACCGGATATTGATGTGATACATCCTTATTTAATTTGTTTGATAATTTCAATTTTCATTTTATTGAGCATCGAATTGTTCCCGGTTGCGCTCATCAATGCCAGTAAAAAGCCAATTTTGCTCATTCTCCAATCGTGTACGATTTCGCCGGTTTCTATGTTTGTTGAAAAAACATGTTTGAAATGGTGTTGTGGCTCCAATCCAGCCTGATTTACAGATTGAATACCTCTCATGATTAGTTAAAACTTTTCTTCAGTTGTTCAAACAGGTTTTTTTGAATGGGTGTAATATTCTCTGGAATATCAATTTGTAACTGAACCAATAAATCGCCAAACATGGCGGCTTTTCCGTAAACTGGCATTCCCTTGCCTTTTATTCGTAATGTTTTGTTGTTTTGTGAACCTACGGGGATTTTAATTTTAATTTTTCCGTCAATGGTATCAATGGCTACTTCGCCGCCTAAAATCGCATCGAACAAATTAATGTGCTCAATTACTTTTATGTCATTTCCATTGCGCTCAAATAAACGATGTTGCAAAATCTTGATCTTCACCAATAAATCGCCATCATTGTTGTTGCGTCCTCTTCCACCTTTTCCTTTTATGCGCAATATCTGACCATCGTAAGCGCCTGGTTTGGTTGTTATTCGAATTTTTTCTTGCTCCAGTTGTATAATTCTGTTGGTTCCGTGGTATGCTTCTTCAAGGCTTATTTCCATTTCAGTTTCAAAATCCTGTCCCTTGAATCCGGCAGCACCAGATCTATTTTCAAAACGACTTGCCCGTTCTCCCCGGCCAAAGAAGGTTTCGAAAAAATCAGAAAAGCCAGAACTTCCAGAACTACCGCCAAACAGGTCGCTTAAATCGCCATCGAAGTATGTATGTCGCGACTGATTGCCAAAACCGCCAAAAGGACTGCCTCCTGAATAGGTTCCTTCCTGTCCAAAACGATCCCAGTTGGCGCCCAGCTGATCGTATTTTTTGCGTTTCTCGGGGTCGCCCAGCACTTCGTTGGCTTCGTTTATTTGTTTGAACTTATTCTCAGCTTCCTTATTTCCGGGATTTTTATCCGGATGATATTTTTTAGCCAGTTTCCGGTAAGCCTTCTTGACTTCTTCCTGCGAAGCTTTTTTGTCAACACCAAGTATTTGATAATAATCTGTATATTCCATTTGCAGTCAGATGAAAAAATACCTTGAAAAAGAAAGGGAAACCATGGCAGCTTCCCTTTAATTAATCAAAAATCAATTGCTTTTCTTTGGAACTTGTTTTTTACTTTTTGGATCAGGGAACTGCTGCTGATAAAAATAGTTTTTAATCGAATCCATTTCCATGAAAAGCTTATCCATTCGTTGCATGTTGTTTCTAAACCTGTTTGAGAAGAAATCATTCTTATAGAAATCATACCTCAACAAGGAATCCTGAAAAAAGAAGTCATTAAAAAATGGTTTCTGCGAGAAAAAATACTGTTGATTGAATTGATTTTTAAAATTACTAAAGATGCTGTCTCCCAATATGGTATCATTTAAAATGTTGGAATAGAAATACGAATAGGTAGAATCGTACCTGATAAGATTTCCATCCTTATCGTATTCCTTGTTGACCTTTATATCGGTTTTTGGCAAGTTCTTATCAGCAGTTTCCTTTTTCCCTTTTACCGTTTGTCCATTGCAGCTACCTAAACATAGTAGAAATGCAATGGCTAGATAACCAATGCGTTTCATAATAGTTAGTTTTTGGGATTAAACAATCATTTTTTTTATTCAATAGTAATTATTTTTTTATTTTCAGAAAACTCCGACTTTTTGGCAATTTTTACTGATAAAATACCATTTTTCATTTCTGCCTGAACCTTTTCGTGATCGGCGATTTCGGGCAACTGAAACATTCTTTGGAACGAGGCATAACCATATTCCTTTCTTATCCAATCTTTATCCTTGTCTTCTTTATCGTATTGTTTTTCAGAAGAAATGATCAGGCAATTGTCTTTAATTTCAAGTTTTACATCATTTTTATCGAGTCCCGGCAATGCAATATTTACTTCAAATGCTTTGTTGGCATCCGAAATATTTACCGACGGAACGGTGGAAACGTCTTCGCCTTCAGAGGCTTCATCGGTTATTTTTTTGCCAAGAAATTTTTCTATTACTGCCGGAAATTTTGGTTTCAAATCAGAATTCCATTTAAAAAGTTTCATGATGCTGAAGTTTAAAAGGTTAACCAATCAGTTTTTAAAATACAGACGGCTTTTGGCAAGCCGTCTGTATCATTCTTAATGAATCTCAATTTGTTTTACGGGCTTTGGTTTAGCTTCCTCTTTTTTCGGAATTGCAACTTTTAATATTCCGTTTTCATACTTTGCCTGAATTTTTTCACCTTCAACGGTATTCGGCAATGTAAACGAGCGGCTGAATGACTGATAGCTAAACTCCTGACGGGTAAACTGCTGTCCTTCCTTTGTCTCAGTTTCAACTTTTTTCTCCGACGAAATAGTCAGCAAATTGTTGATTAATTCGATTTTGAAATCTTTCTTTTCAAAACCGGGTGCTGCCATGTCAACTTCAAAACCATTTTCATCTTCCCTAATGTTTACTGAAGGAAGTGTTGTGTTTGTGTTGGAAAAATTTCTCGTTGACCAATCAAATAAATCGTTTTCAAAAAAACGGTTAAACATGGACGGAAATTGATCCTGAAATTTCATGAGTGCCATAGTTTAGTCCTCCTTTTCTTTAGTTAAACAATGAATTTAATTTTTGTTTTCAAACTTCTATTTTCAAATAAAATGCCAATGCATAAATAGGCGTTTGTGTCGTTTAATGACCTAGTAATTAGATGTATAGTGTGAAATTTTGTCATTTTTCGAAGTCAATTTGACAGTTGTGTTTTCGGAAAGTGTCATTTTTGCAACTTCAGGATTATTCGTTTTGATAATTTAAATTGTTTTATGTCAAAGATGCTGTTGTGTTAACGATCTTTTGACGGAGCGTCATGCCGAACTTGTTTCGGCATCCCTTCTATAATGAGACCCCGAAATAAATTCCGGGTGACCGGGATTCAATAAAGTAGGGTTAACACAATACTACATTAAAAAAACAGGGAGCATTTGAATATAAATCCACCTGAAATGTATAAACCCCTATTTTGATTTATATTTGAGGCTTCAAAATACTATTACTATGAAACTCTGGGATAAAGGAACATCGGTTAACGAACTCATTGAGAAATTCACAGTTGGAAGAGATCGGGAACTGGATTTGTACCTGGCAAAATACGATGTGCTGGGATCGATTGCTCATGCTAAAATGTTGCAATCCATTAATTTGCTCACCGAGAGTGAGCTTGCCGAACTCCAGACAGAACTGATTGAAATATACCGTTTGATTGAAAGCGGAGGGTTCCTGATTGAGGATGGAGTGGAAGATGTTCATTCGCAGGTGGAACTAATGCTTACCCGCAAATTGGGCGATACCGGAAAGAAAATTCACAGCGGACGTTCGCGCAACGACCAGGTTTTGCTTGACCTGAAACTTTTTACCCGTTCAGAAATTCAGAAACTGGTAGTCGCTACCAACGAATTGTTTGAGAAACTGATGGCCAAAGCCGAAGCGGACAAAGAATACCTGATGCCGGGTTATACGCATTTACAGGTTGCCATGCCATCGTCTTTCGGATTGTGGTTTAGCGCTTATGCCGAAAGTTTGGTTGACGATTTGGTTTTGTTGCAGGCTGCATACAAAATTACCAATCAAAATCCATTGGGTTCTGCTGCCGGATATGGTTCTTCTTTTCCGCTCGACCGGCAAATGACGACCGATTTGCTTGGTTTCGAATCGATGAACTACAATGTGATTTATGCCCAGATGGGTCGCGGAAAGATGGAGAAAACAGTTGCTTATGCTTTGTCGTCGATTGCGGCAACCATCTCGAAATTCGCTTTCGATGTTTGCTTGTTCATGAGCCAGAATTTTGGCTTTGTTTCGCTTCCCGACGAACTGACTACCGGTTCGAGCATCATGCCACACAAGAAAAACCCCGATGTGTTTGAACTCGTTCGCTCGCATTGCAATAAAATACAGGCTATTCCATACCAAATCAACCTAATGACCAATAATCTTCCGAGTGGTTATTTCCGCGACCTGCAAATTCTCAAAGAGGTTTTCCTGCCAGCATTTCAGGAATTAATGGATTGCATAAGTATTGCCGGTTTTGCAATCGATAATATGGTGGTGACAAAAAAATTACTGGACGATGATCGGTACAAATACGTGTTCAGTGTTGAAGATGTGAATAAACTTGTAATGCAGGGTGTGCCGTTCCGGGACGCATATAAAGTTGTTGGCGGCCAGATTAACGAAGGAAACTACAAGCCAGGGCGCGAAATAAATCATACCCATCAGGGTAGTCTCGGAAATTTATGCCTTGAACAGATTGCCGGAAAAATGGAAATGGTTATTGAAGGTTATGACTTTCAGGAAATAGAAAAAGCATATTCAAAATTGCTGGGAAAAGTTTAGATGCTTTTATCAACATGTAAGCAGTTTGAATTTTAATCAATCAGTTTGTCAGGATTTGTTAATTTATCGTTATTTATTGATTTCTGCCTGATTAAAAGAAATGGTTGGATTGTATTTTTAACATTCTGTTAATCAGCGTTTTGTGTGTGTTGTATGAAGCTTTTCATATCAGAACGATTTAATTTCTCATTTCTATTCGTTTTATAGAATTTGAATTTTCTGTAAAAATAACTACTTTCGCTTTCAGTTCGTAAGAAAAAAGATTGATTTGCTTATAAATTCTCAGTATTTGTCGATTGTTTCGTTCAGAATGATTTTTTAACTGGTGATCTTTAAGCTTTTTGTGAAAACAAGATATTAAAAAATAAAGACAATGAGTATAGGATATCCAAAGGCGCAGGGGTTGTACGATCCGGGCAATGAGCACGATAATTGCGGAATCGGTTTTGTTGCCCATATCAAGGGGCAGAAATCGCATGAAATTATCGAACGGGGATTAGAGGTTCTTGAAAATATGGATCACCGTGGCGCTACCGGTTCTGACAATAAAACAGGTGATGGCGCCGGTATTTTAATGCAAATACCTGATCAATATATCA
>JAUYEQ010000392.1 GCA_030691295.1 Bacteroidota bacterium | reverse complement strand
GAACGGGGAAGTTCTGAAATTCTTGTGTATAATGATGTATTTGTCATAGCAGTAAGTTTTTACAAATATAAAAAAAACAGTAATAGGTTTGTTCCCGAAGTGTGTAACTTGCTATATCAATCCGCTTTTAAGTATCTTCGGAAAAAAATTCTGATTCCTCCGATGAGCGAAAGTAACAAAAGAAAAACCTGGCAGCATCCGTGGTCGTACCGCGAAGGAACCATCATTACGGTGACAATGATCGTGCTCGGATTTGCCCTGCAAATTGCCGGCGGCGGCACTTCATTCCGGTTGGCAGGATTTCCGTGGAACCTTGTTTCAGGAGTCATTTTTCTGGGCTTTCTTGTATTGCTGTTTTGGTTTCTGAAAAAACATGCTGTAATAAAATGGTTGGGAGGCGTAAAAGCTGCATTACCCGCCATTTTTGGGTTTACGTTTTTGGTACTTTTAATGGGCTTTGTGAAACAGGATGTGCCATCGAAAAACATGTTGGTTGAGTTGCTCGGCCTGAATCGCCTCATAAAAACCTGGCCTTTTATCCTGATCAACTTTTATTTGCTTGTTCTCCTTGGGCTGGTTACACTGAAAAGACTGACTCCATTCAATCTGAAGAATTTCGGTTTTTTCCTGAACCATTTTGGCTTGTTTGTCGTGTTGTTCTCCACCGCATTGGGCAGCAGCGATGTAAGACAAATGAACATGGATTGCTATGAAAACCAATCGGAATGGCGAGGTCGCGACTTAAACGGAACCGTGGTTGAACTTCCGATTGCCATAAAGCTGTTGGATTTTAACATCGAGGAGTTTCGACCGAAACTGACCATTATCGACAATAAAACCGGGAAAATAGTCAGTGAAAATAGCCGTCAAAAGTTCGAACTGCTCGACCGCGATGCATTTGATCTGTTTCAGTATCATCTGGAAGTGGATACTTTTTATGCCTCTTCGGGTCGGGTAGAAGAGAATTATTACCCCGTGAACGAACCGGGTTCGTCGCCATCGGCCAGAATAAAAGTCACAAATTTGATGGATCAGTCAGTTGCACACGGCTGGGTTTGCAGCGGAAGTTACGCGGTGCAACCCGAAGCGCTGAAACTCAACGAAAACCATTCGCTGATCATGCTTCCAGCCGAACCTAAAAAATTCAGTTCTGAAGTTTCCATCCTGACCAAAGACGGCAAAAGCCAAACTGCGCTGATTGAGGTTAACAAGCCATTCAGGATAAACGGCTGGACAATTTACCAGCTCGGATACAATACCGAAAAGGGACGATGGTCGGATTTAAGTGTGCTTCAGCTGGTGCGCGACCCCTGGTTACCTGCTGTTTATACCGGCATTTTCCTGATGATGGCCGGAGCTATTTTCCTGTTTGTTTTCGGTAAACCAAAAAGTGGAGGAACTGAACATGTGGCTTAATTTTCCGGTTTTCGCATCTGTTGCCATCCTGCTTTGGATGGCGGCCACTGGCCTGTTCCTGTTTTCGGCATCAAAAATTCTCAACCGTCTGGCTGCAGGACTCAGCGCATCGGGAACTTTAGTTTTGCTTGTTTTTGTCATCATGCTTTGGCAGGCAATCGATCGCCCGCCCATGCGCACTTTGGGAGAAACGCGGCTTTGGTACGCCATCTTTTTATCAGGAATTGGTCTGGTATCTTATTTTCGCTGGAAATACAAATGGTTGGTTTGTTACAGTCTTACTTTGGCAATGATGTTTTTATCGGTCAACTTAAACCATCCGGAAGCTTATGACAAAACCCTGATGCCCGCGCTGCAAAGCCCGTGGTTTGTACCCCACGTGATTGTGTATATTTTTGCGTATGCACTTTTGGGAGCTTCTTCATTGGTTGCTATCAGGAATATTTTTGTGAAGTCTTCAGGAAAAACCACCAGTGAACCCATCCACATGGCCGATAACCTGGTTTACCTTGGGTTTTCATTTCTGACATTGGGTTTGCTTTTCGGTGCACTTTGGGCGAAAGAAGCCTGGGGACATTACTGGACCTGGGACCCAAAGGAAACCTGGGCATTCATCACCTGGATGTTTTACCTTGTTTACATTCATTATCGCTTCAGAAATCCGCTGGCACACAACAAAGCCATGATGATACTTGCTGCTGCATTTGTCATACTGTTGATTTGCTGGTTTGGAGTGAACTACCTGCCAAGCGCCCAGAACAGCGTGCATGTTTATACGGAGTAGCTAAACGACCTTTATTTCAAGTCGTTTCCCAAGTCCTGTTTCAATAATCTTTCTCAATGTATCTAATTCAATATCAGACCGGTCATTCTCTAATCTGGAAATATACGTTCTGGAAGTGCCGCTTATAACTGCCAGTTCTTGCTGCGTCATTCCGGATTTGAGCCTTGCATCGCGAACCAATTTCCCGATTTTATTCATCATTCCTGATTGTTCTGATTCACTGAATTTCAGTAAAACATCCGCACCAATTTCAAATGGGACTTTCATCCGAGCTCCGTTTTTAAGACCAATAAATTGTTCTACATTGCTCCACGATAAAGTCCCATTCTGTAATTCTGCTTTTTCAAATTCTTCCGTTCGAAACAAAATTGAAGCAGGTGAATTTTCATTTATCCCGATTTCTTTCAATAGTTTTTGAAAGTTGATTATTCTGGATTCACCGTTGTTGAAAACAACAGACACAGTTAATTCTTTGATCCAGTTAATTTTAAGTATTCTGGGGATTCTAATATTTCGCCTCATCGCAAATTCGGATTTAATTGAAAAAATACGTCCAATGCCCAATCTGAATTTTCCGAAAGCCAATCAAAAACTTGTTTCAATTGTTTGCCCGGTAATTTTCCAGCATAAATCTCATTTGTTTCAATTACGATCAGTACTTCATATTCATTGTAAACCGCATGAATATGAGGTGGACGATGATCTCCGTTGAAAACATTTATCTTGATTCCGTTGAAATGATCGATTGCCGGCATTTAAATGATGTTGTGCAAATGTATCTAATTAGATACATTTGGCAAAATTTATGCGTCTATTTTTTGAGGCTCAGAAACCACTCAATAGTTGAAATTCCTACCGGAAAAACTCCGCCGGAATGATTCGCACCAGGAATAGTCATCATCTCAATTTTTTCATTCGGAGTTCCGGCAGTTCTTAAATCCTGCACCATTTTATTGCTCAAACTAATAGGGATGAGTTCGTCCGCACTGCCATGGTAGAGTCTTGTTGGGGTAGAAATTGCCCATGGTGCAACGCTGTTGGCGATAAATGCACTTTTTAAACCTGCGAATTTAGTGTTGGTGTCAAATCCTGTACGGAATTCTGAAGTAAGCAGATTGGTCATATTTGTAGTCAAAGCTGTATTGATGGTTCCGCCAGTGTTTATGCCGTTGTATAAAGTTGGAATTTTTGTAGCATAAGGCTCCTGAAACAATTCGTTCAACTTATTGGGAAACAGCTCGAGCGAATGATAGGAATTGAGCAAATAACCCAAAAAGTAGGGCATATCGTATTCCGCGCTTTTGGCAATGAAATCGTTCATAAAACCTATCGAATATGGTCCGGCAGCACACGAACTGGCAACCAGGTCAAACTCTTCCGAATGATTTTTCTCTATTTCCCGCTGAAGTTGCATGGTTGCCCATCCGCCTTGCGAATAGCCAAAAATGAAAAGGTCTTTGGTTGGTTTTGCCTCAACTTTATCCTCAGCAGTCAATTCATTTACTGCCCGCAGCATGTCGAGAATACTTTGTGTGGTCGATTCGGCATGAAGATAAGGATGTGGTAAATTCGCTGATTCGCCAAAACCGATGTAGTCAGGAACTACAACAATAAATCCCATGGATGCCAAACTTTCAAGCATAAACCAATTGTCGCTGCCGGGACTTTCGCTTGGCGCATCCTTATTTACCGTGTTGGTTCCATTCTGAAAACTCAAGACAGGATAGTTACCAGCTGTTTTTGGTAAATACACCAGTCCTGATGCCTTTATATTTTTACCTTGTAGGGAAGTTCTGTAGGTAACTTTATGAATTAAAACATCATTCGTTGCCTTTGCCGAAAAAGCTGCAATTTCGGGAAACTGAACTTGTGCGAACAATAATTTAATATTTATAGTCTGCGCGGTTACCTCCGATTTGTATTGGTTCGAAATATAGTATTCATAATCCGGTGTTTCCGGTTCGTTATTATCCTTACACGAATTCAGGAACAAACCTGTAAATACGACAATCAGGAATAACCACTTTCTGCTATTTAAAATTTCCATTTTCTTTATTTTTTTATAATTCAATATTTTCAAATCCCAGTTCTGCTGACGATTTCCGGAGAAATTCACGGGTGTAATAATCAGGGTCAACTACTTCGTTGTTCCAAATCAGGATGTCGAGGTCGATGTTTCGCGGTCCGAATTTTTTCTGGGTCCGATCCCTTCCCATCAGGTCTTCCAAATGTTTCAGGTACACAGACAATTCTTCAAGTTCCATTTCTGTTTGTATTCTGACTGCCCCATTCGTATAATCGGCTTGTTCTTTAATTCCGATCGGTTTAGTCTGAACCATCTGCGAAACCTGAATAATCAAAACATCGGCAGCCAAAAGTCTCAACATCTCCGGAATGTGATATCCGGCTTCAATGTTTGAACCGATGCCGATAATGCAATCGTTCATCTTCTGCCCTCCATTTCGAACGAAACCGACTCGGCAAACCGCAAGGCATGTGGCTTGTCAACTTCCACACGAGCCCGACACACAAGCTTATCGGTCATGATCAGATCCAGAATATTCTTTGTAAGTACCTCCAATAGCTTGAAACGGTTGTTCTGAACCAGATGAATAATTTGCTTGGTGATGGTTTTATAGTTGTAAATTCCAACAGGTTCATCAGCCAGCAAAGCTTCCTCCGGAATATCAGCCTCAATCTCGATGTTAATTACAACATCCTGCATATTTGCCAGTTCCTCCGGATTAAAACCTATATAAGTGCGCAGCAATAAATTCTTCACACGGATGAGTGCCATGTATCTTTTTTTTAATTTGTTAAACCTAAATTCTCACCACCATCGCAAAACAAAAGTTGTCCGGTTAAATAATCGTTGTTCAGAATATAATCCAGACTTTTCAAAATTGGTTCGAGGCCTCCGGGCCGCTTCATTGCAATGTTTTCGGCCAGTTTCAACAGGTAATCTTCCCCCTTTTCTTCAGGCGGAAGCGTCAATCCGGGTGCGATTGCATTTACCCGAATGTTTGGGCCCAATTCGAGCGCCGTCATTTTGGTCAGTTCCCACAACGCTTTTTTCGACAGCGAATAAGCGGCAAAGTTCGATTTGTTGTTAACAATCCGCGTATCCACAAAGTTGATGATGGTTCCTTCTTTTGCAAATTGGGCAAAACTACGGATTAAAATAAAAGGCGCCCGGAAATTTACGTTCATCTGGCAGTCAAGAAAATCAGCAGTTGTGTCAGTAAAATTGCCACGATCGAATACCGATGCATTGTTGATCAGTAAATCAACACTGCCCATTTTTTTGATCACTTT
>JAUYEQ010000374.1 GCA_030691295.1 Bacteroidota bacterium | reverse complement strand
GCGGCCGCTACACTGGCCGCAGTTCTGGTTGGTTACAATGTTATTCTGGGGCAATCGGCCAACGGAGAACCTATTCGTTTGTTGAGTGAGAGTGTTTTAAACGGAACGATTGTCATGATTCTGATAACCTGCACAATTGCAACTTTTGTTGCTCAAAAGGGAGCTCATAATATTTCATTGGAATCAACGTCTATGGATACTGACGAAAGTAACATTGAAGAAAAAATATTGATACCTGTTAGCAATCCTGAGACTGTTGAAGAATTAATTAATTTGAGCACAATCATTAAATCAAAGGAAAATAAGAATGGGCTATTTGCTCTTAGCATAATTAAAAATGATTCGAATGATTTGGATGCAGACAAAAATGCAAATAAGTTGCTCGACAAAGCAATACACACCGCTTCGGCTACCGATGTTATTTTAAACAAGTTATTGAGGTATGACCAGAATATTACAAATGGAATTACCAGTGTTATCAGGGAAAACAATATTTCAGAACTGATTTTAGGCCTTCATGTTAAAAAAGGTATTTCGGAATCTTTTCTCGGTAATCTCACAGAAGGTATTTTATCAAATTGTAATGTTACAACCTTTGTTTACAAACCGGCACAGCCAATAGCTACCATAAAAAGACATATCATAATTTTGCCAAACAATGCTGAACATGAAATCGGATTTCCTTTTTGGCTGCTGAAAATTTGGAATATTTCGCGCAATACTGGTTCGAAATTATTATTCTACGGAACTGTGCAAACAAATCAACTGATTAGGGATATTCATTCAAATTATCCGATTGAAGCAGAATTTAGAAATTTTGAGAATTGGGATGAATTTTTGAGCCTTTCGAGTGAGATAAAAAATGACGACAATCTTATAATTGTTTTGAGCAGAGAAAATAAACCTTCCTTTCACCCAATTATGAAAAATATTCCCAACTGGTTAAACAAATATTTTCAATCAAATAGTTTTATACTGGTCTATCCGATGCAAATTGGAGTGGCCGAAAACAGATCAATCGACTTAAATTATCCTTCGCTTCTGGAGCCAATTGAAAAGCTTGATGAAGTTCGAAAAACAATCGTCAGTATTTTCCGACGAAAATAAAGGTTTCTTTTAGTACGCCAGTACATTTGTTTCTCCGCCAACGGCATTGATAATGAGCTGATCGTCTTTCATCTTTTTGCTGAAATAACCGGTATGGCTGATTTTTCCGGCTTTCGAATCAAGCACCTCTTTGTCCTCCACTTTCATTTC
>JAUYEQ010000371.1 GCA_030691295.1 Bacteroidota bacterium | reverse complement strand
CTCACATATAACTAATTTCACCTCCGGAAGCATTTTTTTGGTCACCTTTAAAAGCTGCCGCAAATCGGTTTCGTATGTATCAACGGTTCCGTTGTATTTGCCATTCAGCTTGTGCCAGATATCGTTTACACCAATCAGGATACTCAGCAAATTCGGGCGCAAATCAAAACAATCCTTCTGCCAGCGATCTGCCAGCTGAAAAACCTTGTTGCCACTGATGCCCCGATTGTAAATTTTCAGTTCTTTCGAAGCATGTTCATTTAAAATTCCAGAAGCAGCCAAAAACGCATATCCGGAGCCAAATGACCCAGGTGAATTGGCCAGTTGTTTCTCCTTTTCACGTCCGGCATCAGTAATAGAATCGCCCTGAAAAAGAATCACATCACCTTTGTTCAGTGAAGATAAAAGACCTTTTGATTTTTTGGGAGCAGTGGGCATTGATGCTGAAAGGATTGTGGGAATAGCTGCCAATCCAACAGTTCCGGAAGCGGCACTCCAAAGAAAATTGCGACGGTTAATGTTCATGATGCGATAGATTTTTAATAGTTTTAAGCATAAAAGTTACGCGTTCGGTAACCGAAAATAAAGGTAATTCAATAATCTGATAATTCAAGCCGGAATAGGTTTCCAAGATTGACTTATGAATGAGCACAGCATCCTCAAATTTCTCAGTACGGATGGAATCGTTGACATAAATTCCGGCCCAGGGCGGTGTTACGAAAACCTGCGGTGCATAGCGATATTTTTCGGCGCTCAGTTTTAATATTTCAGGCGTTCCAAATCCTTTGCACCGTGCAAAAGCCAATTGGTCTGGTATCCCACGGTCTGCAAATGCAATTGTCTGATCAGGAACTGAATCATAAAAATTCGTTCTCAACCTTAATATTTCTTCCTGAAAAAGTTTCGAATTTTTCCAGGGCAACAAATCTCCGCCAATTTTCTTCTGATATTCAATTATTTCACGGGCAAATTCGTCTGAACACAAATAGTCCGATCTTTTTAGTTCACCTATCAATTCGGTTTTGCCAAATCCGGGACCTCCGGTGATAATATAGATTTGTTTTTGAACCATAAATCAGTTAACAACTACTTTTTGGCTAATTGTTTCGCCCGAAGCGGTAACCATCAGTATATAAAATCCTTTTTGCTGAACATGGAGTTC
>JAUYEQ010000365.1 GCA_030691295.1 Bacteroidota bacterium | reverse complement strand
AGAAAATGATGAAAGAAAAGCATTTGACATTTGCCCGGCCAACATGGCTTTCAATCATTTTACCAAAGAACTGGGTTACGAATACGATCTCAACGGAAGTTTTGGGCGCTCCGGAACAGTTCATGCCGAATTGCTGAACCTGCTGAATTCACTGGATTTTTATCAGCTGGACGGGCCAAAATCGTTGGGACGCGAATGGTTTGAAACTGAATTTCTGCCGCTGATTTATTCTTTTCAACTTCCTCCTGAAGATGTACTCAGAACATTGTACGAACACGTTTCTGATCAGCTGACAATTGCTGTTGACCACTATCAGAAAGGGCAAATACTTATTACCGGTGGCGGCGCCAACAATGTGTTCCTGATGGAACTTTTCAGCGAAAAAACAAAACACAAAACAATCCTGCCTTCAGCACAAATCATTGATTTCAAGGAAGCCATCGTATTCGCATTTCTTGGTGTCCTTCGTTTCAGAAATGAAACTAATTGCCTGAAATCTGTGACCGGAGCCGACCATGACCATTCTGGAGGAATCATTTACCTTCCCTGAAAAAGATTCAATCGTGTTTGGGAAATACGATCCCGGCATCTTTTCGCACCCAATCCAAAATTTCCATCAGATCAGCTGAATGCGACAATGGCAACAGGTCGCTTTCCGTTTTTCCGGCATCCAGACATTCCATTACATGCGCGGCTTCCAGTTCATAGCCAGCGCCAATTCCCTTTTCAAAAGTGATGATTCTTTCTTCCTCCCCCGCTTTCCAGTAAGTTACAGATGTTGGGCAGTTAAAACGTCTGTTCAGCCTTACAAACCCGTTTTCGAAATTGTACTCTGTTTGTGTGGAGGAGTGCGATGCAAAACTGGAAACCAGCGAAGCCACTTCCCCACCCGGATATCGAAACGACATCATGATGGTTTCCTCGGCTCCGGTTGGGCAGAATTGAGCCATTGTTTTTATTTCCGAAGGTTTTCCGAACGCTGTCAGTGACATAAAAATCGGGTAAATTCCGATATCCAGCAACGAACCGCCTCCCAAATCAACGTTGTACAATCGTTTATCAGGATTGTATTCGGCATTAAATGCAAAATCGGAACGAACCATTTTCAGCGCGCCCATTTCTCCGGAACGGATGATTTCCATCACTTTCTGAAAGCTCGGCTGAAACCTTGTCCAGAAAGCTTCCATCAGGAAAGTATTGTTTTTGCGGGCAGTTTCAATCATTAAATTCACTTCACCCGAATTCATGGCAAATGCCTTTTCGCAGAGCACCGCTTTGTGGTGGTTCAGGCACAGCAAAGTATGCTCACAATGGTGCGAATGTGGCGAGGCAATGTAAACCACATCCACTTCAGGGTCGTTCACCATTTCTTCGTAACTGCCATAAGCCTTTACAAATCCTAATTCGGTGGCAAAAGTTTGTGCATTTTCCAGCGAACGTGAAGCTGCGGCATAAAGTCGTGCATTGGGTAATAATTTCAGATCACCAACGAATTTTCGGGCAATTTTTCCGCATCCAAGGATCGCCCAGTTGTATGTTTTGTTCATGATTTAAATTAATTAGGCTACTTTGGTCATTCTGATTACTTCAATTTCAACTCCTTTTAGAATGGCCTCTTCGGCCTTTTCCAAAACTTCTTTCGTCATTTCTGAATCAAGATAATACTCACCACAATTGTTGCATACCTTGGCAGGCACGTCTTTAATTGCAATGATGGAGCCATTTCGTTCAAGGGTAACAGTGACCAGCCCATCTTGCGTTGTTCCATTTTTACAAATTACACAGTCCATATTTTTTTATTTTTTTGTCTTAAAATCAACATTCCAGATAGCCAAATCTGGCTCATAAGCTGTAATGATATAACAATTTCCAAATTCATCGGTTGAAACAACAATGTGTAAAGGACGACTTTTAATAAATCCAAGTATCAAAAAGCTTGGATATGGAGTATCATCCGGATAATCTTTGATAATCGTGCCAGCCTTTAAAACTGTTTCAATATCTTCAACCAAAATGCTTCGTTTAAACATTTGGACGGTTGCATGTCCACTAAAATGTACTTTTTTGCACTCCATTTTATTTACTCTGATTGCCTTACAAATATAACCTATTAAATCAAAATGTGATTAAGATATCAGGATACCCAACGAGGTGCGGTGCAGACCTGACTATCTATGCTAAATGCCTGGCTATGTGTGCTGCATACATGGCTACCGACGCTAAATAAATGGCTATGTGTGCTGTGGACATGGCTACCGATGCTAAATGCCTGACTATGTGTGCTGCGGACTTAGCTATTGGTTCTATATGAACGGCTATGTATGCTGTGGACTTAGCTTTCGACGCTAAATGCCTGGCTATGTTTGCTTCGGACTTGGCTATCGGCGCTGAATGGATGGCTATGTGTGCTGAGGGTTTGGCTATCGGCGCTGAATGCCTTGCTATTGAAAAAGGTGGGGAGGATTGGTTGTACAAGTTTATTCTAACTTTCATTCAAATCGTTACAAATCCCCATAAAAAAATCCGGCCTTTGAATGGAAGCGCCGGATTTCTTTGGAAATGATTAAT
>JAUYEQ010000358.1 GCA_030691295.1 Bacteroidota bacterium | reverse complement strand
TTTAATGCTACCTACAACGTGAATAAAATTACCAAATTACTTACTTCTGACGATCCGGATTATATCGGCATTTTATATGGCGATGCTTTTACCGGCCAAAAACAAGTTACACGCGTTGGTTATCCTGCCTATTCATACTTTTTGAACAAACAAGTTTATGACGCAAGTGGCAACCCAATTGAAGGAATGTATGTTGACCTTTCAGGAGAAGGAGGAACGGTAAACGGTGACAATGCAGACAAATATCTTTACAAGAACCCTGTGGCTGATGTACTGTTGGGTTTCTCTGCCCGTTTTGCCTACAAAAACTTCGACCTTGCTGCTTCGACCCGTGCAAGTTTCGGAAATTACGTTTACAACCAGGTTGCAGCAGGCGCTTCATACGACCAAATGTACCAGATTGGTTATTGGCGTAATCAGGCAACATTTTTGAGCGACACCAAATTTGTGAAACGTCAGTTTACCAGTGACTATTTTGTTGACAATGCTTCATTCTTTAAATTAGACAATATTAGCGCCGGTTATAATTTCGACAACATTTTTGATAAAATGAGTGCACGAATAAGCTTTACTGTTCAAAACGCTTTGACTATCACAAATTACAAGGGTATTGATCCTGAAGTGGCTGGTGGTATTGATAACAATTTCTACCCAAGACCCCGTACCTTTATGCTCGGTATAAATTTATCCTATTAATACGCTAAGAAAAACAGATATGAATAAAAGAAATATAATATTAGGAATTCTTCTTTCAACCCTGATGATCACATCATGTGTGAAAGATCTGGATATCAAACCAAAAGACCCCAATACGATTATGGCAGGCAACCTTGGCGATAATCCCATTTACATGAAGCAAGCTCTGGGAAAGATATATGCCAGTTTTATTCTCTCAGGCCAGGGATCTAACGGAGGCGATGATATTTCTGCTTCCGACGGAAACTTTTTCACCACTTCACGGGCACTTTGGAATGTTCAGGAAATAACTACCGATGAAGCAATTTGTGCCTGGGGCGATGTTGGTATTGCTGATTTAAATACACAGACATGGAGTGCTCAAAATCCATTTCTCACAGCTCTTTATCAGCGTTTGGGTCTGAGTATCACCTATGCAAACGATTTTATCAGGCTTACAAACGGAAATACTGATCCTGCTGTAGTTCAATACAACGCAGAAGCCCGGTTTTTAAGGGCGCTGGCCTATGCCTGGTATATTGACCTCTTTGCAAATCCTCCATTTACAACAGATCTTGATGGAGTTGGAAAATTCTACCCCAAACAATTGGATCCAGATATGAAGATTGGCAGAGCGAAACTGTTTAATTACATCGTTTCTGAATTGAAAAGTATTGAATCAATTTTGGGCGAACCAAAGTCTTCTTATCCTCAGGCTGATAAAGCATCTGCATGGATGTTACTTGCCAGGGTATATCTGAATGCTCAGGTTTACACCGGAACTGCAAAATGGGACAGTTGTAAAATTTATACTGACAAAGTAATCAGTAGTGGAAAATATTCACTGGCTGCGAACTACCGTCAGAATTTTAGCGCCGACAATGGTAAAACCAATCCTGAAATGATATTTGCGTTGGAACAGGATGGCGTTAATACCCAGGGTTATGTGGGTACAACCTTTATCATTGAATCGAGCAGCGATGCCAGATACATCCGGGCTGAAGATTTTCACGGTCTGACATCAAACACCAACTGGAATGGTAACCGATCAAGAAAACAATTCATGAATGTGCTGGTTGATACAATTGCTACCTATGGCAACGTACCTGTTCCGGCAAATGATACCCTTTTTGCTCAAAGCAAAGACAAACGTGTCCTTTTAAAAATGAAGAAAAGTATGAATATTCCGAGCGCTTCATCAAGTGGCGATTACGGTATCGGTGTTTATAAATTTACTGCCAAAAACACCAATGGGACCCAGGCTGCAAATTATAACGCCGCGTTCGCAAGTACCGATTTTCCGATTTTCCGTTATGCCGATGCTTTACTGATGAGGGCTGAAGCCTCTTATCGCCTGGGTAATATCGCCAACGCAGTAACCGATATTAATGTAGTCCGTACACGTGCTTATGGAAATACAAGCGGAAATATTACAGCAGCCCAACTTACTGACAAATTTTTATTGGATGAACGCGGCCGTGAATTTTACTACGAAGCCCAAAGACGTACTGATTTGGTTCGTTTCGGACAGTTCACAGATGGCACTTACAGATGGCAATGGAAAGGTGGTACATTTGCTGGTACTGCAACTGACAAAAATCTGAATGTTTTCCCAATTCCCGGAGATGAAGTTTCGGCTAATCCAAACATCAAACAAAATCCTGGTTATTAATCTTTTAATTTTTAAGCAATGAAAAATCTATTTATATATTTAACTTTCATTGGGTTGATCGGACTTTTGTTTTCATGTGAAAAAGACGAAACAAAAGTTGTAATGTTGACCAACCCAATTGCACCAACAATTCAGACAGTGCCTAACCTGACCCTGAAAAGGACCAGCGGAAATGATACACTGGTATTTGTTGGCACAGCTGTCGATCCGGGATTCCAGGCATCTGCAACCTATTTTCTGGAAGCTTGTGCAAAAGGAAATAATTTTAAAGATGCAGTCGTAATACTTTCAAGCGTTGTGCCTACAGCATTTAAAATTACAGTAAGCGACCTTAACGGTATTCTGCTCAAGAAGTTCCCTGCCGATCAGGTTTCTTCGGTTGATCTTCGTATCAGATCGGTACTGATTGTTGACGCCGGAACAGGCGCCTTAGGAACCGGAACCAAACCATTTGAATACTCCTCAGAAATAAAGAATGCCAATGTTACGGTTTACGGTTTGCCTCGTTTAGATTTGATTGGTTCGGGTATTGACCAGAAAATTGAATCAGCCTTGGGTGATGGCAAATATGCTGGTTTTGTAAAACTTGACAAAACAAAGGCATTTACATTGAAAGATCCTGACTCAAATGTTGTTTATGGTACCACTGGCAGTAAACTGGCGGTAAATGGTACGGGCATAACTCCAACAGACAATGGCTGGTTTAAATTTGGAGCTGACACACAAGGCCTCACTTTTACAATGGATGCCTATATGATTGGTTTAGTTGGTTCAGCTACTCCAAATGGCTGGAATTCTCCGGATACAAAAATGGATTACCATGCCCAATCAGGAACATGGAGAATAACAACCGACTTAACTGATGGTGAAATTAAATTCAGACTCAATGATGGTTGGGCCTGGACTTTAGGGGGTACGCCCGGTAGTCTGACCCAGGGTGGAGACAATATCGCGGTTAGTGCTGGTAATTACACCATTACTTTAACCATTATCAACGGTACAACCGGTACTTTCAAGATTGATAAGAATTAAAATCAATATACAGATGAAAAAGATAATCATATATAGAATATTGGCCGTTCTGGTTACTGCGACAATACTTTTTGCCGCATGTACAAAGGAAAACGAGGTAGTTCGATTAGATCCGAAACTTTCCACCTCTCAATTATTAAATGTTACAGCCAATGCTGCTACTGTTGTTGGTTTTGTAGTTGCCGAAGGTGATGGTTTTACCGAAAAAGGTGTTTGCTACAATACTGCTACAGCTCCTACCATTGCCAACTCAAAGGTTGCCTATACCGGACAAGCCACAACCGCAACGTTTAATGTTACATTGACCGGACTTGCCTATGCGACCAAATATTACGCAAGAGCTTATGCAACCGGTGCAAATGGTACAATCTACGGCGAAGAGTATTCATTTACTACTTTACCCGTTTTACCAACGCTTACCACTGATGCCGTAACGGCCATCACAAGCTTCACTGCTACCGGTGGAGGTAGTGTAACGAAAGATGGTGGTGCCAGTATTACCGCCCGTGGAATTTGTTTTGGCTTAAAGACAAGTCCGACTATTGCTGACAGCAAAACTACTGATGGAACTGGCTTAGGAACATTCACAAGCTCGTTGAAAGGATTGAAGCACAACACAACTTATTATGTACGTGCTTATGCCACCAACACAGCAGGCACAGCATATGGTTCTGAAGTAACCTTTACGACTGCAGCCTTGCCTGATGCAATTTATGCCCTAGGTGATGGAACAGAGGCCGGATGGGATAATTCCAAAGCTATTAAAATTAGCCAGACAGCAACTCCTGGTATTTATGAAGGAATTCTAGTTCTGACACCTGCAAAAAGCATGAAGTTTATTCAAACCCTGGGGACTTGGCAACCACAATGGGGTCAGGCTACTGGTGAGGCTACCGGTATCTTAGGTGCCAACCTAGGTGGAGGTAGCGATCCCGATGCAGTTACTACTCCAGCTACAGGCGGAAATTACAAAGTAACAGTTGATTTGGGCGCAATGACTTACAAAGTTGTAGCTGCTTATCCTTCGGCCTTGTATATGATTGGCGATGGAGTTGGTGGCTGGGATTGGGCAAATGTTAATCTTCCAATGATTCCGGTAAATAGTCATCCTAATTTGTTCTGGAAAATAGTCTGGCTGGAAGCTTCCGGTGGCTTTAAATTCGCTCCTCAAAAAGAGTGGAAAGACGATTTTGGAAAAACAGGAGATGCAACAGATGGAATTGCTATTCCCACCTCTACTGGTTTTATCACTATCGGAGGTATATATAATAAAGGCGGCGACAATATTCCGGTTCCAGGAGTTGCTGGTTACTATATGGTCGTGGTTGATCTCGCTGCTAATAAAATAGCAATTGACATCCCTAAAGTTTATCTGATGGGAAATACTATTGGTTCATGGGATACCGGAAATGCGGCAGGTTTATTTACTGTTGACAATGCAAACAGTGTTGTTACAATTACAAAAACACTGGCTGCTGACGAACTGAGAATGTACGCATGGCATCCATGGTTTACCGATTGGTGGCAATCTGAATTCATCATTTTGGGCGGAAAAATTGAATTCCGTGGTACAGGTGGCGATCAGAGTCGTGTAAGTGTCTCCGCCGGATCACATACTGTAAGTTTGAATTTCAAGACCGGTAATGGAGTAATCCAATAAGCATATCTTGATGCAGCATTAAGCTGCAAAGTAACCTTTGTACCCTGTCAGGAGTTTAAATACCTGACAGGGTATTTTTAGAAATATTTATTTGACGCTGTCGTGTTAATTTTTGAAACCTCTTCGTTCGTTTTCAGTATATTTTAATCTAAATACAACCGAATAATTCGAGTAAAATTTCATCTTATAATCCTAAAGACTATTGCCATGATCCGCATTTGCTTTTTCATTTTAGCCGTCATCCTTCCGTTTCATATTTTTGCCCAGATTACCACCAACCCTGCATTTCCTATCGAAACCAGTGCGGTAACCATCACGTTCGATTCATCGAAAGAAACAAGGCTTGGGTTTTATACTTCTGATTTATATGCACATACCGGTGTGATTGTTGAAGGAAATACACCATGGCAACATGTAATTGGTTCATGGGGAAATAATACAATACAGCCCAAACTGACAAACAAAGGAAGTGGTATTTACGAATTGTCAATAGTTCCTGATATCAGAACCTATTACTCCGTTTTGGCTGCTGAAAAAGTTAAAAAAATCGCGCTCGTCTTTCGTTCAGCCGATGGAACCAAACAAACCAACGATATTCTGATCGATGTTTTTGCCGAAGGATTAAATGTCAACATTACTTCGCCTGCCAAAACCAACATTTTTGAGAAAAACGAATCATTCACCTTCACCGCCTCAACAACCAGTTCAGCCGACCTGAAATTATTTCTGAACAATCAGGAAATCGGTTCCCAAACAGGAACATTGATTACCCAAAACGTTACCATTCCCAACGCCGGGAATTACTGGCTGAAAGTAAAAGCCACCCAAAGTACTACAGTAAAACTTGACTCTGTTTCAGTATTTATACGCGAAACAACTCCAATTGAAAACAGACCTGCCGGTTTACAAGCCGGTATCAACTATATCGACGATCAGACGGCCACATTAATAGTGTATGCACCAGCCAAGAGCCACATTTTTGTTACCGGCGATTTTAACGACTGGGCGCTCAACAACAACTACCAGATGAAAAAAGACGGAGATTATTTCTGGCTTAAAATCGAAAACCTGGTGCCGAAAAAAGAATACATCTTTCAATACCTGATCGATGGCAAAATCAAAATCGCAGATCCATATACCGACAAAGTTTCTGATCCGTACGACGATAAATACATTACGTCAACAGTTTACCCAAACATGTTGTCCTATCCTGAAGGGAAGGCATCCGACAGGGCATCTGTGCTGCAAACCGCACAAACACCTTATGTTTGGAGCACTCCAACCTATACCGTCCCGGAAGTCAGCAAACTTTCGGTGTACGAATTGCTTATCCGCGACTTTACTCCGGAAAGAACCTACAAGGCGCTTCAGGAAAAACTCGATTACCTGAAAAGACTTGGGATAAACACCATTGACCTAATGCCGGTAAATGAATTCGAAGGCAACATTAGCTGGGGCTACAATCCGAATTTCTATTTCGCTCCTGATAAAGCATACGGTACAAAAAACGACCTGAAAGCACTGATTGATGAATGCCATAAACAA